>CALHID010000268.1 GCA_938030835.1 uncultured Actinomyces sp.
GTACGGGCGGCTGGCCCTGTTGCGGGTACTGGCTCGGCGCGGGGTACTGGCCGCCCATGGGCTGGACGGGGTACTGGCCCTGCGGGAACTGGCCTGCCTGGGGCTGGGCCTTCTTGCGGTTGCTCACGACAACGAATGCGCCAATGCCGCCAATGACGATGACTGCCAGGACCAGCAAGAGGATCCACTTCGAACCAGAAGAGGAGGAAGACGAGGTGGAATCAGGCGTTGAGGATGCTGCGCTGGTGGAGTCGGAGTCAGCTGAGGCACTGCTTGTTGAACCGCTCTTCGCTGTGGAAGAAGCAGCTGCCTTACCGTCCGTACTGCCCTTTACTTTGACATCAGTCTTGACATTGGACCAAGTGACTGTGCCCGTTGATTTGTCGATCGTGCCGCCATTATCGGCAGAACTGGGAACCAAGCCACCAGAGAACTTCGCAGTCACCTTCCCAATGCTGTCAATTTTGTCGTTGGGGAACTGCTTATGCATGGCCTTCAAGAAGCCATCAGACTCGGAAGTGAAGGTGAAGTTGCTTCCCGAGACCTTCAAGAACTCATCGATATCAGTTTCGTTGACCTCTGTGGTTACATCACAGACGTTAACTGAGCCTTCTGTGTGGAACTTGGTGCTGAGGTCTGGGTTCTTGCTTGAAATGTAGCTGCATGTATACTCTGTCATCAAAGTCTTCGAGCTGTCCCTGTAATGCTGGGTATAGCTCAAGTGAGTTGCAGAGGTGAAATCGTAGGTCTCTTCCACGCCGATCTCTGGGTCGGCGAAAGCAGGGCCTGCTGCCAACGCAATGGAGCTTGCAATGGCAAGGATGCCGATAGCTCCAATTGAGCGTCGCTTCATGAGAGTTCCTTTGTCTAGAGGGAAGCTTGCTCACAGAATAAGCAGTAATTGAGGGCTGTGACGAATTGAGTATCGTTTGAATAACGAAAGGCTTTAAAGAAGCTGAATTGAGTGCAAAAGTGTGGTGGGTAGCGCGTATATTACGCGCACCCACCGTATGTATCACAAGTATTGCTCAGGCTTGGGGGTACTGACCTGGCTGCTCTCCTTGCTCAGGAACTTGGCCCTGCTCAGGTTGCTGCGGAGCCTGCGGGTATTGATCCTGCGAGGGGGAAACACCTGACTGGGGCTGTTCGGTCGGCGCTGGGTACTGAGTGGGCTGAGGCTGTCCAGTCGCAGCTGGGTACTGCTCGGGGTATTGTCCGGGTACGGGCGGCTGGCCCTGTTGCGGGTACTGGCCTCCGAGAGGCGATGGTGGGAATTGGTCGGTTTGTGGCTGGGGTTTCTTCTTGCGGTTGCTCATGACAACGAAGGCGCCAATACCGCCAATAACAACAACTCCAAGGATCGACAGAAGGATCCACTTTGTTGAGGATGACGAAGATGAATAGATCTTGCCTTCGGCATGTACATCCGTTGACGTATTGATCCAGGTGACCGAATCGCCGGTTGGGGCAACCTGCGTGTCGCCACCGTCTGGAACAACTGCAGACTCGATCCTGTATCCCTTGGGGAAGGTTGCAATCACCTTCATGTTTTCAATGCCCATGCGGGAACCGAGACCGGTTAAAACAGAGCGACTCTGTGATTCGAAAGTGAAAGTATCGTCGCTGACCTTCAGGATTTTTGCGATATCGTCCGAACCGCCGTCTTTGAAAATGGCGCAGGTAGTGCTGGAATTCACCTGCTTAAAGACTGTGTTTGCGCCAGCGGATTGTGCCTTCTCACACGCTTCCTTAGTGACCACGGTGCCCGAAGAATCGCTCAACCTCAAGGTGTAGGTCATCTTTGTTGCGGAAGAGAAGTTGTACTCCTCTTCAAGACTGATGGTGGAATCAGCGCTGGCGGTACCTGCAGACAGGGCCAAGGCCCCGGTGAGTGCGATGGCTCCAAGAGATCCAATAATACGGCGCTTCATGAATCGCCCCCTCTGTATGTGATGGTTAAAGCGAAGACAGAATACAGAACCAGCGTCAGGTGATCCAGTTTTGTATCGAAGTGAGAGTTCTTGAAGTGGGTAAAAGGCCCTAGCTAGCGCTGTTGATGCTGGGCAGGGCGACAATCCTTCCCCTTACGCAGCCTTACGGTCCAACCGGTGATGGCCGCAAGGAAGCAGACAAAAATAGAGATGTACTTCGCTGGTACCCCTTGACGTTCGTCTTGGGAAGAAGACTGATCATCATTGGGCGACGCAGAAGGAGCTGCTTGTTGGGGAGCGTCGACCTCTCCAGTCGCGCTGACTATGGAAGGTGCATTAATCCAATGCACTGCACGCTTGGCTGGGTCAACTTCTCCTGAACTATCGGCGGATGTTGGTACGTATCCCTCGGGGAATTGGACGTTGATGTTGACTGTTGGGCTGTTGTCGCTTGCATTAGCTCCCTCGGTGATGCCCGCCAAGATTATTGATGTTTGGGAGGCGAAAGAAAAACCTCCTTCGTTGACGGTCAGGAACTGCGAAAGTGATGATCCCTCATAATTTGCTGAAATCCTGCATGTTTTCGCTGACCCATTGGATTCAAAAACGGGTGTCTCTCCACCGAGTTGGAGCTTACTGCACATATCTTCCGTGAGCGTCGTTCCTGACGCGTCAGTGATAGATGCTGCGTAGCTCATGTGCGAAGGTGTGGTGAAGTCGTAGCTTTCGTCGATGCTGAGGGTAGGGGCTGCATAACTCGCGCTGCCAATGCAAAGCGCCGAAAGAGACAGGCTGCATACCCATAACATCTTTGCGAGGTTTCGCCTCATAAGTATTCCAATCATGCAGTTGAGGGATCGATCTACTTTTTCTCAAGGATACTGTCGCCCTTGGAGTTTCCGGTTGAATATGTTGGCGAAGTAACACGGATATAAATTCCCTCACACTTGTGTCCGAAAGGTAAACAAATTGGAAAAAGTAGGTCATTAGATGGCACACTGATGAAACCAGAGTCGGCGGCGTCCGGCCGCGGACCGATAAACCAAAGGAGAGTGCGGCATGGAAACGCCGAACCCCAGTGCAATGGAAGTGAACCTTGAGACTGACCAGCAGGTCCAGTCCAAGGACAAGCCCCAGCGCACTGAACTCAAGCGTGGTTTATCGGCACGCCACATGCAAATGATTGCGATCGGTGGCGCGATCGGTACCGGCCTCTTCGTCGCTTCGGGCGCAACAATCTCAACGGCTGGCCCCGGTGGAGCTCTCGCGGCCTACGCCGTTATTGGCCTCATGGTCCTTCTGCTCATGCAATCTCTTGGCGAGATGAGCGCACACATGCCCGTCGCGGGATCTTTCCAGACCTACGCCACGCGTTTCGTCAGCCCTTCATTCGGTTTTGCAATGGGCTGGAACTACTGGTTCAACTGGGCGATTACTGTCGCCGCTGAACTTGTGGCATCGGGATTGGTGATGTCTTACTGGCTGCCGGATGTTCCCTCGTGGGTTTGGGCAATTTCCTTCCTTGTCTTACTGACTGTTCTTAATGCCTTGAGTGCCCGTGTCTATGGTGAGGCAGAATTTTGGTTCGCCCTGATCAAGGTCATCACCGTAGTCATCTTCCTGATTTCTGGCACCCTGATGATTTTCGGAATCTTCAATGACTCTCCGGGAGTGCAGAACTGGACGACCGGTGACGCTCCCTTCCACGGCGGATTCTTGGCCATCATCTCGGTCTTCATGATCGCAGGCTTCTCCTTCCAAGGAACCGAGCTTGTGGGTGTTGCCGCAGGTGAATCATCGAATCCTCGTCGCGATGTGCCCCGTGCAATCAAGACCGTGTTCTGGCGCATCATGTTCTTCTACATTGGCGCAATCGCCATCATCGGTACCTTGATTCCTTACACCGATCCAAACCTGCTGCGTGATTCCGCCTCGGATATTGCATACTCGCCCTTCACCTTGGTTTTTGAGCGTATGGGCGTTGCCGCTGCGGCAGCCGTCATGAACGCCGTTATTCTGACCGCGATTCTCTCCGCAGGAAACTCTGGACTTTACGCATCGACTCGTATGCTGCACTCGATGGCACTGAGTGGCCAGGCTCCTCGCTTCTTTGGAAAGGTTACCAGCCACGGCGTACCGATCTATGCAATGCTCGCGACCTCAGCTGTTGGCGCACTGGGATTCGTCGCAGCACTGGTGAGCGAAGATACCGCCTACACGTGGTTGCTCAACGTTTCAGGCCTCTCCGGATTCATCGTTTGGCTGGGTATTGCGGCATGCCACTGGCGTTTCCGCCGGGCATACGTCAAGCAAGGACACTCCCTTGACGAGCTTCCCTACAAGGCGCCCTTCTTCCCCTTCGGTCCGATCTTGGCCTTCACCATGTGCCTGATCGTTCTACTGGGCCAGAATTACGAGGCCGTCTTCCGCGGTCAGCTCCTGCAAGTTGCCTCCTCGTACATCGGCCTTCCGATCTTCTTGCTCATCTGGTTGGGCTACCACCTGGTGAAGAAGGATCGTACCGTCAGCTTGGACGAAATGGACGTTGAGGGTGTGACCATCACGCCTGAAGAGGCGTGAGCAACTAGCTGTTAGACGCAATTCGGGGGAGGCAGAAACTGCCTCCCCCGAATTATTTGTTCGAGCATTGGGGCTGCTCTCAATAGAGGAATGAAAGTGCGTCATGAGACCGCGCAGCTCTCTCTCATTCACAAAACTTCCGCAACGCGCTGCAGTGTATGAATGTCTACCTCGGCGGCTCGACATTCACTTGCGCGGGCATGTTGAGAATTCCCACGGGGCAGCTCACGCCATTTGGCCCGTGATTGCAATAACCATCGGGGTTCTTTTCCAGGTATGCCTGGTGGTAGTCCTCGGCCAGGTAGAAAGGGCCACCTGACTGGGCAAAGCAGGCCCCGGCCTCGCCAATCGTCGTATAACAGCGGGCCCCCGGCACCACGCGTTCCAACTCAGCCACCCACGCAGCGCGTAGAAGCGATGCCACCTCAGCCTGCCTCGGCGTCGTCACCCAAATCGCACTGCGGTACTGAGTACCCACGTCGTTCCCATGACGGTTGGGGCGGGTGGAATCGTGGTTTTCAAAGAAGGTTTTGATTAGGCTCGCTCCGCCTTCGCAGGTTACGGAAGGGTCGTAGACAACAGCAACGGTCTCGGCATGGCCAGTGCGTCCCGTACAGACCTCTCTATAGGTGGGGTTTGCATTTCCGCCACCCATGTAGCCGACGGCCGTTGCCCACACGCCTTTTTGGTGCCAGAAGATACGTTCAACGCCCCAGAAGCAACCCGCGGCAAGGTAGATGATCTCCTGGCCGGCC
>CALHID010000269.1 GCA_938030835.1 uncultured Actinomyces sp.
GCGATCAATCCACTCCTAGCGATGGGGTTTGGCGCTTGGGACGGGGTTAAGGAGGGGTTCAGCCTCCTGTGGCTGCTCGCGCCTTTCGTGTGTTTCCTCGCGCCGATGTACCTGTTCTTCAACGACAGCGCCCTCATCTACGGGGTGGGATATAGCGTGCTCGGCTTCGCTGCCCACTGCGTTGGCTCCCTCGTCCACGCGCGCCGCGCGCGGAAGGATTTACCGCTCGAATAACCTACTCCACTATGCAGGACGCTGGTGCTCGCGTCTGGCTCTATTCGGCGAATGGTAGTGCTGCCCAAAAGTGGCGTGTCAGTCACGATGCTCAGGGCTATGTCATCTTGACGAATGTTGGCTCAGGGAAGGTGCTGGATGTCTACGGCGCCAGCAAAGCTTTCGGGACCAAGGTGACTCAACAGCCTGCAAACGGTACTCACGCGCAGAAATGGATGGTCGTCGAGACCGACAACGGAGATCTGGCCATTGGATCCGCGGTTGCTCCCTTGCTCTTCCTCGACCTAGAGGGCGGGCGAAATACTGATGGAACGCCTCTGCAGACCTACGGATACAACGGTTCAAAGGCTCAGCGTTTCCGCTTCATTAAGCAGTAATCGCTAGAGCTCTACAGAGATGGGGCGCCCGCGCAGAGACGCGGGTGCCCCTTTTCGCTGAGTGGTGACTTTGAACGTGCCCGCCTTTAGGGAAGCCGCCAATCAATCGCTGTCGCCCCCTGCTGCTCAAGCAGCGCGTTTGCGCGGCTAAAAGGCCTCGAGCCGAAGAAGCCGCGGCGCGCTGACAGGGGAGAGGGGTGTGCCGACTCAATAACTGGCGTGGATCCCAATTGCTCGCGCAGAGATTGAGCATCGCGTCCCCACAAAATCGCGACCAGGGGAAGCGGGTTCCCGGATGCGTCCCTACGGTTAACCAAAGCGTCAATTGCGCAGGAGGTAACTTCCTCCCACCCCATCTTTCGATGGGAACCGGCCTGTCCGGGGCGAACTGTCAGCACCCTGTTGAGCAGGCATACTCCCTGGCGAGACCACGGCCGCAGGTCGCCGCTGGTTGGCATGGGAATACCAATGTCGGTAGTGAGTTCCTTGAAGATATTTCGCAATGACGCTGGGAAAGGGATGCCGGGAGCAACCGAGAAACTCAGTCCAATGGCGTGTCCGGGAGTGGGGTAGGGGTCCTGCCCGACAATAAGGACCTTTACCTGGTCAAGAGGATAGGTAAAGGCTCTCAAGACATCGCTACCGGCGGGAAGATAGCCGTGACCGGCCTCGATCTCCCGGCGCAACTGAGCTCCCAATTCATGGATTTTTCCCTCAACCGGTGCCAGTGCCCGCGCCCAGGAGGGATCGATAACCGTGTCCAAAGATTCCACGCACCTACTGTAACCGCAGGCGTGCCCAGCCATGGCCTCGACAATGGGAGGCGTTCAGGGAAATCTAAGGCACGCGGGCAGGGACTATGCGGGGGCGGGGGTATTTCGCTACTCTGAAGCCGTGACTTCACAGTATCCAAAGGACGAATTTGACCGCGCCGGCGAAGACATGCCCCAGGGCATGCACCTTCAGCAGCCCTCGCGATGGAAGAGCGTATGGCCCTTCCTTGCGGTGCTGGTGATCGTTCCCGCTGCCGCGTGGGGGATTAGCCACATCCTGACTTCGGGCGGCGCTCAGCAGAAGACGACCACAAGCGTCTCCACGACCGCTGCAACGACCCAGGCCCCCGCCGCCTCTGCGACTACCGAGGCCACCCAGACTCCTTCCGCGGCCCCGACGACCAGTGAGACTCCTTCTCCTTCGCCGTCGATTCCCGTGCGTCACTCCGCAAAGATTTCCGTGCTGAACGGAACCGGAACACAGGGACTGGCAGCGCAGAAGGTTTCCGCGCTTTCCTCCGCGGGTTTTGACGGTGCCACTGCAGCGAACGCACGCGGTTGGGATACCGAAGTAACGACCGTTTACTACGAGGATCCAAACCTCAAGGCCACTGCTGAAGAGGTCGCGAAGGTCCTTGGAATCAGCCGCGTGCAACAGACACAGACCGGCGACCCGGATGTCGTTGTCGTTCTGAAGTAACGTTTAATAGCCGCTGAGCAAGGCTCGTGTTGCGCTGAAGGTGAGAGTTCGCGTTACACTTTCAGAGCCCCAATAGCTCAGTCGGTCAGAGCAGCGGACTCATAATCCGTGGGTCGTCGGTTCAAGCCCGACTTGGGGCACGGACACGTTCTGCGAAGAGCTTCAATGGCTGAAGTTGGACTGAGCGCCAGCTGAACGTGAGGTTGGACATATTCTCGTCCGTACATTGCACCCCTATATTCGTGTGCCTATTATGAGTATTTGCGCTTTATTGTGCCCGAGGTGACCCGTACCCATTCGCTGTAATAGGCGCTGGGCGGATGTGGACGGTGTCAGTTAATGGGCTAAAAGGCGTGTGCGCGCAATGAAAACGCAGGGAAGGACCCCCGTTGGCTGCAAGTACCAACACTGCCAACCAGCCCAAGAACCGCATTTCTTTCGCTAAGCTCCGCGAGCCCCTGCAGGCACCGAACCTGCTCGGCCTGCAGACCGAAAGCTTTGACTGGTTACTGGGAAACGATGCATGGAAAGCACGCGTGGATGCCGCAAAGGCTGCTGGACGCGTGGATGTTCCGGATGTTTCCGGCCTTGAAGAAATTTTCCAGGAGATCTCGCCGATTGAAGACGTGGCACGCACCATGTCTCTGTCGTTCCGTGATCACCGCTTGGAGCGACCGAAGTACTCGGTCGAAGAAGCAAAAGCTAAGGATTACACCTACTCGGCACCCATGTATGTGACCGCCGAGTTCATGAACTACAACACGGGTGAAATTAAGTCCCAGACCGTGTTCATGGGCGACTTCCCGCTCATGACCCCCCGTGGCACCTTCATTATCAATGGCACCGAGCGTGTCGTTGTCTCTCAGCTGGTCCGTTCGCCCGGTGTTTACTTCGAACGTACCTCGGATCGCGGTTCCGACAAGGAAATCTTCAACGCGAAGATCATCCCCAGCCGCGGTGCATGGCTGGAGTTTGAGATCGATAAGCGCGACGCTGTTGGCGTGCGTATCGACCGTAAGCGTAAGCAGTCGGTGACCCACTTCCTGAAGGCAATTGGCCTGACGGAAGGTGAGATTCGCGAGCAGTTCGCCGCATACCCGATTCTTCTTGAGACCCTTGAGAAGGACACCGCGCGTACCCGCGAAGAGGCACTGACCGATATCTACCGCAAGTTGCGCCCGGGCGAGCCCGCAAACGTCGAGGCCGCTGAAGCACTCCTGCACAACTTCTACTTCGATCCCAAGCGCTACGACCTGGCAAAGGTTGGCCGCTACAAGATCAACAAGAAGCTTGCGGTTGATTCCCCCGAAGGCACCTCTGAACTGGTGCTCTCGATCAATGACATCGTTGCTACGGTGAAGTACCTGCTTGCTCTGCACGCAGGTGAGAAGACCTTCGCAGGCGTCCGCCACGGCGAGCCCGTCGAGGTCCGCGTTGAGTCCGACGACATCGACCACTTCGGTAACCGTCGTATTCGCGCCGTGGGTGAGTTGATCCAGGCTCAGGTTCGCACCGGTCTTGCACGTATGGAGCGCACCGTCCGCGAACGTATGACCACTCAGGAAACGGACTCTATTACTCCGCAATCCCTGATCAACATTCGTCCCGTCGTTGCGGCGATCAAGGAGTTCTTCGGAACCTCTCAGCTGTCGCAGTTCATGGACCAGAACAACCCGCTGGCCGGTCTGACGCACAAGCGCCGTCTGTCGGCACTGGGCCCCGGTGGTCTGTCTCGCGATCGCGCCTCCATGGAGGTTCGTGACGTTCACCCCTCGCACTACGGACGTATGTGCCCGATTGAAACCCCTGAAGGCCCGAACATTGGTCTGATCGGTTCGCTGGCAACCTTTGCTCGTATCAACCCCTTCGGTTTCATCGAGACCCCCTACCGTATTGTTCGCGACGGACAGGTGACCGACGAGGTCAAGTACCTGACCGCTGACGATGAAAAGGGACACTTCATCGCTCAGGCATCTTCGCCTGTCGACGACGAGGGTCACTTCATTGATGAGCAGGTTCTGTGCCGTGTTGCAGGCGAGGATCCGACGCTGATCGCCCGTGATCGCGTGGATTACATGGACGTTTCCGCACGCCAGATGGTGTCTGTGGCAACCGCGTTCATTCCCTTCCTCGAGCACGACGATGCAAACCGAGCCCTCATGGGTGCGAACATGCAGCGTCAGGCTGTTCCCTTGCTCACCACGGAAGCGCCGCTGGTGGGTACCGGTATGGAGCAGCGTGCCGCACATGACTCCGGTGAAATGGTCATCGCTCAGCACTCCGGTGTTGTCACCGAGGTCTCGGCAGACCTGGTAGTCGTCACCACGGATGAAGGCGGACGCGATACCTACCGCCTCGAGAAGTTCGAGCGCTCCAACC
>CALHID010000270.1 GCA_938030835.1 uncultured Actinomyces sp.
TTAAAACCAGACGCCCCTCTCCCCCGGGGAAAAGAACACTAAAAACATGTTCAAAGTGGCGCGCGGTATCCGCCCATGCCTCTTCAAATGCCTCCTGGACCAAGCGATCGACGTCTTCGATGATCGTCAACAGATCTGACTTGGATTTCTTCAGGTCCTGTACCTGGGCAACCAAGAACTCATGGCGTTTGGCAAGCGCTGCGTGTTCTTCCAGGGCCAGTGGGTTCACGCGTCCAAGTTTTTCAAGCTCTTTCAGTGCTTGATCAAGGGTGCGAACCTGCTCTTCACGAACATAGGGACGAGCGGGGATTTCAGCATCGTCTTCTGCCTCGATATCTGATTCTGGAGATTCTTCGCTCAAAACAGGAACAAGATTGTGCGGACCGTAGTGCTCAATCAGTTCATCGCCTTCTAAAGAGAGCTCCTCCATGGCACGTGTCTCGAGTTGTTCAACCCGCATGCGCAATTCGGCACGCAGGATCTCAGCCTGCTGCGAGGCTAAAGTAAGCTGCGAAATTTGCGAACGCACGTCATCAAGTTCCCGGCGTACTGCAGTAAGTTTCTCTGAATCGGCCTTTCGCGATTCTTCAATCGCATCACGGCGAGCCTTTGCCGAGGCAACTGCGCTCTGAGCGTGGGCGTAACCCTTCTGCGCTTCCTCCAAGACACTTTGAGCTCGCGCCAGTTCACGCCGACGGCGTTCTTCCCGCCGCTGATAAGCAATGCGTTCTTCACGACTTCGCGCGGCGGCTTGGCGAAGGTTTCGCGCCCTGGAGGCGGCGCCTCGTGATTCTTCTTCTGCAGCTCGTAAAGCCAAGCGAGCCTGGGTTTCTTCGTCGCGGGCTGCACGTGCGGCTGCCGCACACTCTTCTGCGTGACGGCTGGCGGCCTCGAGATCAACATCGGGTGCTTCGAGAGCTGCATTTTTCAGGCGCTCCTGAGCATTTTCATGAGATTCGCGCGCCTGTTCTAACTGTTCTTGCGCTCGTTTGAGGGTTTCCTCAGCGCGAGTCGTCTCAGCATGGGCAGCACGAAGAGCACTGTGAACACGCGCAGCTTCCTGAGCAATCTTTGCTTGACGTGCGTCTTCTTCACGAAGGGTCTTCAGAGCCTGATTCGCGCCGCGAACTGCTAGGTCAAGCGCTGCGTTGGCACGTGTCAGTTCTTCTTGGACTCGGCGCTCTTCCTCCATAGCTGCGCTTGCGGCTGCCGCTGCTTCCTCATATTGCGCACGGAGCGCAAGTGGTGAGGCACTTTCTTCACCTGCGACCAACATGGATGTTCGTGAGAGTACATCTCCTTGGGTCGTGGCAACGCGTTCGATTTCTGGGTGCGTCAAAGCTTGACGAGCTTCCTCCAGAGTCTCACACACCCACGAGCCCGCAAGAAGAGTATCGACAAGCCCATCGAATGCCGTTGAAGTGACGAGATCCTTTGCCCATGCACCTGCAAGGCCATCAAGTTTTGGCGCTTGTTGAGAATTCGATGCGTCGTCGACAAGAAGACGCACTTGTCCCTGAGCCTTATGACGCGCATCGGCAGCGGTTTCCCACGCATGTTCTGGGGTATCGATGACCAGGGCATCGGCAAAAGGAGAAAGCAATTGCGCAATTGCGTTTTCATAACCCGCGCGAATGTGGAGTGCGCTGGGTAGATCACCCTTCGCACCGGGAGCATTCATATACGAGGCAGTGCCATCACTTGGAGTCAGCGTTTGGGCGAGCGCATCGCGGCGCGCTTCCCAGCGTGCGCGTTCTGCCCGAGCATCGCGCTCGCGCGCCAGAAGCTCATCAACTTTTTCGCGTGCCTCTTCCCGCTTCGTTTGCGCGATATTCAGGGCTTTCGCAGCAGTTGAATCGTTTTGGGGATCGCTTTCTGAATAGGCTTCGGCCTCGCGCGCAGCTTGAGCCTCACGCTCTCGTGCCGCATCCAGTTGATGCGCCGCGCGTTGCGCTTCCGATTGCGCAGCATCCAGACGTGAGACAGCCGAGGCCACCCCAGCACTCAGTCGCGCGCTTGCTTCGCGATAATCGGCAAGCAGACGATTCGCTTGCGCAAGGGCACGCTGGGCCTCGTCATCACGTTTTTCCGCCTCACCACGCTGTCTTAATGCCTGATCGACGCGTTCTGAAGCGCTTTGCACGCGTTGAAGGATCTGTGCATCCTCATGGCTTGCTGCCTGCGCGCGCTCATCCAAAGAAGCCGGGTCTTCACTTTGAGGTGCCAATTCCGGCTGAGAATGCGTTAATACTCGTTCGCGAGCAATCGTCATTGTTGCATTGAGGCGTTCATCGATTGCGGTGAGAGCTTGCCATTCCTCCATCGCCTGCGCAGCATGCGGATGGCGCTGCGCTTCCTCTGCTTCTAACTCACGGATACGCGACTGTGCGCGTGCCTCTTCTTCTTGAAGGGAGGTCAAGCGTTCATGCTGTGTGCCCGCGTCCTCAGAACCTCGACGAAGCTTATCGCGAGCAATGACCAAATCATCAGCTAGCAATCGCGCCTTTGCATCACGTACCCGTGCCTGAATGATCGACGCACGCCGGGCAATCTTTGCCTGACGGGCAAGCGGGCGTAATTGACGTTCAATCTCACTGGTTAGATCAAGAACGCGAACCAGGTTCTGATCCATATCTGAGAGCTTTCGAAGCGCGCGCTCTTTCCGCCTGCGGTGCTTGAGCACTCCTGCTGCTTCTTCAATGAAGCCGCGTCGTTCCTCGGGAGTCGAGGACAAAATCGTATCCAGCTGGCCTTGGCCGACAATGACATGCATCTGTCGGCCCATACCGGTATCCGACAGGAGCTCTTGAATATCTAAGAGCCTAGCGGGCGTTCCATTAATGGCGTATTCGCTTCCGCCCCCGCGAAAAAGCGTGCGCGAAATAGTGACTTCGGAATAGTCAATGGGGAGAAGGCCATCTGAATTGTCAATAGTGAGATCGACTTGAGCGCGCCCCAATGCGGCCCGGCCAGATGTGCCAGCGAAGATCACATCTGCCATATTGGCACCGCGAAGAGTTTTTGCCCCCTGCTCCCCCATCACCCAAGCAAGAGCATCAACAACATTAGATTTGCCGGAACCATTGGGACCCACGACACAGGTAATCCCCGGTTCAAGGCGAAGAGTCGTTGCGCTAGCGAAGGATTTGAATCCTCTCAGGGACAGAGTTTTCAGGTGCACGAGAGCCAGCCTAAAGCTTCCTGAAGGTTTTCAGCGGATTATTGATCAATGCGTGCCGCCCTCGAGCATATCGCGGGCAAGTTCCAGCGCTTTGTCGCAATCAGGTCCCTGAGCGCGAACATGAACGTGCTCACCATGGCGCACTCCCAAGGACATAATTTCAAGGACAGACGAGGCATCAACATCGTTAATCCAGACCTGAACATCCAAGGATGCGAGTGCACGAACAAGAAGAGCAGCGGGACGTGCGTGTAAGCCTGCAGGATCAGTGACAACCATATCGGCTTCGCGAAACTTCTTCGATGCATCAAGGGATGAAAGAACATTCGAATTCGCGTCAAGGCTCACGCTAGTAATCTGCTCAAGTTCACTGCGCGCTCTGCCCGCCATATCGATCACGCTCTGATAGGCAGCTGCAGCAACTTGGCGGAGTCCCAATCCGCCCCGTGCAGCAACAGCTGCAGCGATTGTGCCCTCAACAAGTGGCACATTGATGCACATGCAGTCTTTTGGATCGCCCCGGAGTTCAAGGACTGTCTGGGCCACCATGGTTGCCGAGCCAAGGTCACACATCAAAAGAACACCCCTGCAGCATTCTTCATCACCTGGTTTGTGAACCTGCGCCAAAGCGCGATCGAGCGCGTTTTCTACTTTGTGCATGGATGTGCCCAAAGCACCTGTGTCATCCCCAGCCGCGATCTCAAAGTGAACATCAGGTGCCATCTGAGTGGCGACATCAACGACTCCCTTTGCCAGTTCATGGCTGTGAGAAATGATCACAAAAGAAACACGCGCCATTGGGGTGTCCTATTCTTCAGCGGCAGCACGCGCTGCCTGCATGATGATGATTGCTGATGAAACGGCACCCGGGTCTAGATGCCCAACGGAACGTTCACCCAGGTAGGAGGCGCGCCCTTTCAGAGCCTTCATTCCTTCGGTGAGGGTAGCGCCGCGCTGCGCAGCTTGGGCAGCGCAAGAGAGAACCTCATCAACAGAGGCACCTTTCTCACACGCATCGCGAGCAGCATGAGCGGCGGGAAGCCACGCGTCAAGCATGGTCTTGTCCCCGGCCTCGGCATTCCCTCGGTGGGCAATACCTTCCGCGATGGCCTCGTACAGGAGCGCGATTGTTTCGCTAGCGCCAAGATCGGGGTGCTCTGCAATGGCGCGGCCTCCGCGAAGGAAGCCGGTCCCATACAGGGGACCCGAGGCCCCGCCAACGTGGGCAAGCAAGGTCTTTGCGACCAGGGTGAGACCTTCGCAGAGGGAGGCAGGAGCTTGTTCTTCGATGAGGCGGCGAACCTCAGTGAAGCCTCGCGTGATATTGATGCCGTGGTCACCGTCACCAATCTGTCGGTCAAGTTCAGTCAGTCGTTCTTCATCTCGAAGCAAAGCGGTGGCGCAAAGGTCCATCCATTGCTCGAGCCATTGTGTGTTGATGGTGGTCATTATTCACTCCATGAGGGGGCAAGTGTCGGAGCATCGTAAAGGCTAAGGATATCTGGATTTGCGCGCATAAGTGTGATTGACAGCCCGTCCATGTCCGCACTGGTGACGAATCGTCCAACTTTGGTGCGCGCAATATTTATACCTGCGTTTTCTGCGTGTTTATTGACGCTCAGAAGCGCACTTTCAATATCATTCGGGTCTGCCTGTCCAAGATCATTGACCAGGACGATCAAAGGATCATCTCCAGGGACAAGTTGGGAAAAAACCTCATCGACGCAGTGTTCGATCACTTCACTGCGCTGTGAGAAGGCGCGACGATCTACTCCTCTCTCGCCGTGGATCCCCACTCCTAGTTCAGCCTGTCCTGTGGGGATATCAAAAACGGGGACTCCCTGCCCATCTGAGGGAGCGCGGAATGCGACGCCGTAGCTGACAATGGATTCACTGATTTGATTGGCAAGCGAGGCGAGTTCTTCGCTGGCCTGTCCCAGCCAGGCTGCAGCGCCCAGAATTTTCTCATAGAGCACGGTCCCCGCAATCCCGCGAGCGCCTTGAGATACCTCTCGAGTCGCGCAATCATCGTAGACGCGAATCAGCGTGCATTCAAGCCCAGAAGCTGCCGCTAGCTCCGCGGCCAACTCAAAATTCAATACATCGCCGGTGTAGTTCTTCACCAATGCGACGATCGTATTCACACCCAGTTCGGCAGTAGCTTCTTCCATCAACTGGGCAATGTCAGGCGCTGAGGGTGATGTAAAACGAGGCCCCGTCACGCAAGCGTGAAGCATCCCAGGAGCAACAAATCCGGAATCAAGGGGCTCATGTCCGCCACCGCCACCGGAAATGAAGGCGAGAGCAGGGGGCGAATCTGAGCGGACGGCGATCACAACTTGCGATTCAGTCAACCGTATCCACCCCTTTGATCAGGTCCTTCGCTTCATAATACCCGTGTGCATCCTGAAAATACTAGGGCACTCGAGTACTCAGCTGAGGTGTTCAGGGGCGAATATCCATTAATCGCAAAACCTCACCGGCCAACAAAACCGAACCGAAGACAACAACACCCGTCGCAGGTGCACTTTCTTCTCCAGATTCGCCAAGGTTTACCGCGGTTGCGATTGCTTCGAGGATATCTTCTTGAACATCTACTCGGTCGGAGCCAAAAACTTCTTGTGCAATCTGCGCAATTTCTTCTGCAGGCTTTGCACGAGTCCCCGGCATCTGCGTAATAACGATGGAATCCAGATAAGGTTCAACTTCACCGAGAACTCCCTCGATATCCTTATCCCCCATCGCGGAGTACACGCCAACGACTCGCTCAAAGTCAAAGGCCTCGGAAATCGACTCACCCAGAGTGTGCGCACCCGCGGGGTTGTGCGCAGCATCAACGATAATCGTCGGCGAATGGCGTACGACCTGAAGGCGCCCCGGTGATGTGGCGCTGAGCATTCCAGCCTCGACAACCTTGGCGTCCAGAGCCCGACCCCCCATGAAGGCTTCAACTGCTCCGATAGCTGCT
>CALHID010000271.1 GCA_938030835.1 uncultured Actinomyces sp.
CCTTTCACACGAATTGCGCACCCCTTTGACTGTTGTTCGTGGAGCAGCTGAATTACTCGCTGATGGTTCTGCTGGTCCCATGAACGAGATGCAATTGAAATTCGCCAAGACGATCGCCGAGAACTCCAACCAGGTCATCGAGATGGCGGAGGACATGCTTGCAGAAATCCGTATGGAATCGGATCTGTTTAATCTTCGCTTGAAACGGGTTGAAATGCGTGAACTTGTTCGACACAATGTTGCGCAGCTTCGTCGCTTCCATTCGGCACCGATCCGCCTTGAAAATCATGGGGCTCCCATCCACATGTTCGTTGACCCACGTTTGATGGGGCAAGCGATTGCTAATGTCATTAACAACGCTGCGCGTCACGCGGGCGATGGCGTCTCGATCCTCGTGAGCGTCCAAGACTCCGATGAAGATGTGACAATCGCAGTTGTTGATGATGGGCGTGGAATGACACCTGAAGAAAAAGAGCGCCTCTTTATTCCCTTCGATACCGGAGGATCCTTGCGTCCTGGAACGGGACTTGGAATGATGCTCACGCAAAAGATCCTGAGGTTGCACGGAGGAACGATCCTTGTCGATACGATTGCTTCTAAAGGAACGACGTTTTATCTGACGATCCCGCGATCGCAGCGCGGCGCAACGGTGTCAAAGGAGGGACAATGACGACAACCGCTTTAGTTGTTGATGATGAACCTCAGATTTTGATGATCATCAAGTTTGCCCTTGAAACCGCGGGTATTACCGTAGAGACCGCCAGTGATGGTGGGCGCGCTTGGGATAAATTCACGAAGAAGTACTACGACCTCGTCGTGCTCGACTTAATGATTCCCGTGATCTCTGGAATTTCGCTTGCTCAAAGAATCCGAGCAATGAGCGACGTGCCGATCATCATGATTACTGCTTTGTCAGAAGAGCCTGACCGGATCAAAGGACTTGAAAGCGGCGCAGACGACTACATCACCAAACCGTTTAGTCCCAAAGAGCTGACCTTGCGCGCGCAATCCCTTCTTCGTCGTTCAAAGGGGCTGTCATCTGAGGTGGTGACGAACGGTCCTCTGCGTGTCGATATGCGTGAGCACAAGGCGTTTGTTTTTGGCGTCCCCGTTGTCCTCTCAAGTATCGAGAGGCGTTTCCTCGAAGTACTTGTGCAGAATCTTGGCGAGCCCGTCACCTATCGCGAACTGCTGAATTCCGTATGGGAAACGCAGGATGAGTCGGGCGGAAAAGACATGATCAAGATGACGGCGTATCGTCTGCGGGGGTCATTAGGCCCAGAAGGGGCCGCCCTTGTTCAATCGGTTCGCTCCGTCGGCTACATGATGCCCGAACTTTAGTAACACGTT
>CALHID010000272.1 GCA_938030835.1 uncultured Actinomyces sp.
GAGTAGGACGCCTGCGTGGAGAAAGCTAGGTTGAGCAGGATGAAGGGGTAGGGGTCCCAGGCGTACTTCTCTGAAACCTTGTACAGCATGACGTTTGCAGCAATCCATGTCACGACGAAGATCGTCATGTACAAGATGAACTTTGGTGAGCCCATAAAACGGGCCGTGGCCTCGGCGAACTGGCCGAAACCATCACCGGAGGAACGGCGACGGAAAAGCTTAAACTTCCGCTCGGTGGGGGTATCAAGACGATCAGCCATCAATACTCCTTGCCATTACTCGGTCGGTTACATCGTCATCCCAGTCGCGCCAGTCACGTGGCAGCAGTTCGTCCAAAACGTCATCAACGGAAACGGCGCCCAGAAGGTGCCCGTCTTCATCGACAACGGGAAGAACTGTCAGGTTGTATGTCGCCAGCAGACGCGTCACAGTCGCGACGTGAGCATCGGGGGAGAGCCTGTCGAGGTCGGTGTCCATGATGGTCCCCAGAAGTGTATTGGGGGGTTCGCGGAGTGCGCGCTGGAAATGGACAGCGCCTAGGTATTGACCAGTGGGGGTTTCCAAGGGCGGTCGTGCGATGAAAGCAGCTGCGGCCAAAGAAACCGGAAGGTCAGAACGGCGAATAGAAGCGAGCATCTGAGCGACAGTCGCATCGGGGGCCAAGATGACCGGTTCGGTGGTCATCAAGGAACCGGCTGTTGACTCCTTGTAGGCCATCAGTCGACGAACGTCTGCAGCTTCATCAGGTTCCATCAAGGACAGCAGAGACTGAGCTTTTTCAACGGGAAGCTCAGACATGAGGTCGGCCGCGTCATCGGGCTGCATCGCATCCAGAACATCAGCAGCACGCTTGGATTCCAGCTGAGAAACGATCGACACGCGGTCGTCTTCGCCCAGCTCTTCCAGCACGTCTGCAAGACGTGAGTCGGGGAGCTCCGTTGCGACGGCCAGCTGTCGTTCTGCAGGAAGGTCGTGGAGGAAGTCTGCGAGGTCCGCAGCCTTCATGTCTTCCGTGTGTTGGATCAGAGCGGTTGCAGCTTGGTTTGAATCGGTCTTAAGAAGTGAAGAGACCTCATCGACGCGAACCGTCATGGTCGTTCCGCCGCGTTTGAAGCCCAAAGTTGTTGTGCGAACGCGCTGGACGTGCAGGGTGGAGATGATCCAGTCACGAGGCCGGCGCTGCTGCATAGCGACGTCAAGGATCTTCACGACGCCGCTTCCGTCATTCATTGTGACTTCACGGTCGAAAAGCTCAGTGATGACAAGCGTTTCAACGGGGCGCTGGTTGAAGGAGCGGATATTGAGCAAGCCGGTCGTAATGACGGAACCGGATTCAATTGCCGTCACACGAGTAAAGGGCAGAAACACGCGTTTTCGGGGGCCAACCTCGACGACGAAGCCAATGACATTGGCGGTCGAATTCAGGCGAAATGTCACGACGACGTCGTGAATGACACCGACTTTCTCGCCCAGCGGGTCAAAGACGGAGGTGCCGGCAAGCTTGCCGATATAGATTCGGCGACCGGTTGTTCCGACGTTCATAGGTGCACTGCTCACCCGGCCAGTTTATCCCCAGAGCGAACTTCTTACCCGCCCATGGCAAGGAAGTTCTCGCTACGATGGCAGAATACGAAAGGGAAAAGTATGAGCGTACCTGTGAGCGGAACCCGGCGGACACGTGGTGGTGGAAGCCTGCCTGACGGCACCGAAGTTGCTTCCTATGCCTCTTACGATCAGGCTTTAGCAGCTCTTGAGGTCTTGTCCAACAATGACTTTGAGGTTGAGAACGTCAGTGTGGTTGGTACCGACCTCTATTCGGTTGAGCGAATTATCGGGCGCGTGACCTGGGCTCGAGCGGTTTCCCAGGCAGTGATGAACGGCGCGCTCTGGGGCGCCATGATCGGCATCGTGCTCTCTGTCAATCAAGGAAACACAATGGTCTGGGTAGGTGCCTGCATGTTGGCTGGTGCCCTGATCACGTCTTGTTTAAGCACTGCAATGTTCCTGATCCGCAGGCGTCGAGGGGACTTTTATTCTCAGTCCCAGGTAGTCGCCGGCCGCTATGCGGTAATCATTTCGAAGGCTGCCGGTAGCGACCGCATTCGCGAAGCCTTCGATCTCCTGCAGAAGACCGAAGGTAATCAGATGCGCCCGCGTCGAGTTCGCCCGGTACGCGAAAGCAGTGGCCCGACTGAGTACGGCTCGCGTCCCGATGAAAAGCCTCGTTTTGGGGTGCGTTTGTCGCAGCTGCCAGAAACTGACGCCAGCGCTACTGAAGAGGAACGTCGCGACGACGAAAGCACGCAAACAGATCCCCAGAACTGACGTATATATGCGAAGTGGCCTCGTCCCGGCTGGGACGAGGCCACTTGTGCATTCAGGCTTATGCGCGCCCTTGAGCGCTGGCAATCCATGCCTCGACATCGGCAATGGTTCGCGGGATATCTTCCGAGATTCGGGTAACGCTGCCATCAGCGTTCACCAAAACATCGTCCTCAATGCGCACGCCAATTCCACGGAATTCCTCCGGGATTGCCATGTCATCGGCGCGGAAGTACAAACCGGGTTCGATGGTGAAGCACATTCCGGGCTCCAACAGCGCATCCTGGTACATTTCGCGACGCGCCTGAGCGCAGTCGTGAACATCCAAACCCAAGTGGTGGCTGGTGCCGTGAGGCATCCAGCGACGGTGTTGCTGGCCATTGGGAGAAAGCGACTCTTCTGCACTGACAGGCAGTAGGCCCCATTCTTCCAGTCGTGCGGCAATGACCTTCATCGCGGCATCGTGAACATCGCGGAAGCGGGTTCCGGGTTGGTTCGCGCGCTCGAGTGCGGCCTCGCAGGCATCCAAAACCGCCTGGTAAACCTTCGCCTGAGTGGGGGAGAAGGTTCCATTGACGGGCAGAGTGCGGGTGATGTCTGCGGTGTAGAGCGAATCAACCTCAACGCCGGCATCAACCAAAACCAGGTCGCCATCGTGCACCGGGCCATCGTTATCGATCCAGTGCAGAGTATTTGCGTGGTTTCCCGAGGCGGCGATGGTGTCGTAGCCCAGGCCGTTTCCTTCTTCGCGGGCTACCGCTCCGAAGGCGCCCTCAATGACGCGTTCGCCGCGGTGATGACCAACGGCTCGAGGCAGTGAACGAAGGATATCTTCGAATCCAGCCTTTGTGATCTCGACTGCGCGACGCAGCTCAGAGATCTCAAATTCGTCCTTGCACAGGCGAATTTCGGAGAGACGCTCTTCTAGGGCGTCATCTGTTTCGGCAGCGTCCCCACCAAAAGGCAGGCCTGCTTGCATGCGCACCTCGTTGACCATGGCTTCCACGGCCTCGTCGACATTACGAACCACGCGCAAACGAACGACTCCCGCATCCTTGGCCAGAGCATCGCGAAGGGTATCAATGTGCTCGCAA
>CALHID010000273.1 GCA_938030835.1 uncultured Actinomyces sp.
CCTTAAAAGTCAGCCACTTCCTAGTAGCCCGCAATGTGCTCGAGGCGCGCAATACGCTGATCCATCGGAGGGTGAGTCGAAAAGAGATTACGCAAGCCCTTTCCCCTGAAGGGATTTGCAATCATCATTGCTGAGACATTCTGCGTCTGAGGCGTCACCGGAAGAGGATCCTGCGCATTTCCCGACTCAAGCTTTTTGAGTGCCGAGGCCAAGGCCAGCGGATCTTCAGTCAGGTAGGCACCATCCTCGTCCGCATCGTATTCGCGGGTCCTCGAGAGGGAGAACTGGATCAGCGTGGCTGCAAAAGGAGCGAGCAGCGCCAGCAGGATACCGCCAATTGCCGAAAGAACTCCGCCTTCGCGATTATCACGACTTCCACCGCCAAAGAACCAGATGAATTGGGCGATAGAGGTCATGATACTTGCCATTGCTGCCGCGACGGAGGAGGTCAGGATGTCGCGGTTGTAGACGTGCATCAGCTCGTGACCAAGGACTCCGCGCAGCTCACGCTCATTGAGCAGCCGCAAAATACCCTCGGTGCAGCACACCGCTGCGTGGGAAGGGTTACGCCCCGTGGCAAAAGCATTCGGCGTCATTGTGGGAGCCACCCAAAGCGTAGGCATTGGCTGCCCAGCTTTTTGTGAGAGCTCACGAACAATCCGATACATCGCAGGCTGCTGCGCCTCAGTCACCTGATAGGCATTCATCGAACGCAGTGCCATAGTCGCTGAGTTCCAATAGGACCAGACGATTTGGATGAGTCCGATGCCAGCGAAGATGAAAATCCACATGGACTGCCGCGTTCCAAGGGCAATGGCATAGCCAATTGCCAGGAGCAGAGCCCACATCCCGCCCAAAAGCACGGTGGTCTTCAGGCCATTGTGATAGTGACGCGTATGCATAACGCCTCCTTAGTGACCGTCTCAGGCGCGAGTCGGCCCCGAGTAGTCCTCAAAACGCTCGGGGGCGGAAGGAACACCCATCTCCCCCATCTCGCCGATCAGGTCCTCGTGAACCTCATTCTTGCCCTGGGAAATATCGGTCATCGCACGACGTGACACGACCTTCACGCGCTCGCGCGTTCCACGACCACCGGGAACCTCGCCGAATTGCTCGCCCAGCGCGGCCTCGTAGGCATCAAGAAGCTCCCAGCCCTCCCAGGTTGTGAACTCAACGCCACGCTCACGCAGCAGCGCAACCATGGCCTCGTGACCGACCTCGGAAGAAGTCGCATGCAAGCGACCAGCCTCGGCGTCTTCAACCAGGTGCGAAATCGTCTGCTGAGCATCGGACTTCGTCGAGCCAATGAGGCCAACGGGACCGCGCTTAATCCAGCCGGTTGCATAGATACCCGGAATCACCGGGGCATCTTCGTTCTTCGTCGTATCAGAATCAATCACGCGACCCTCGACATTGGGAACAACACCGGCACGCTTATCGAAGGGCAGCCCGGGGACCGGCGAGGAGTAGTAGCCAATCGCGCGGTAGACAGCCTGGACGGGCCAGGTGGAAATGACACCGGTTCCACGTACGGATCCATCGCCCGTCAGCTCGGTGCGCTCGGTGCGGATCGCACTGACATTGCCATTTTCGTCGGCGAGGATCTCGACCGGAGATTGGAAAAGGTGGATATGGATGCGACGCGAAGCCGTATGAGACTCGGGATCCTCCATCGCGTAGTTCGTCAGAGTTTTGACAACCTGGCGCTGCTGGTTCGAGGCGCGCAGGGCTTCTTCGGAACCTTCATCAAAGTCGAAGTCATCCTCGGAAACAATGATGTCGACATCGGGAACATGCCCCAGCTCGCGCAGTTCCAGCGGTGTGAACTTCACCTGGGCGGGACCACGACGGCCAAAGACGTGAACGTCAGTAATGGGGTTTTCAGCAAGACCCTTTGCGACGTTTTCCGGGATCTCGGTCACGAGCATGTCTTCCGCGTGCTTTGCCAAGACACGGGAAACATCCAAAGCAACATTTCCCACTCCCAGAACAGCAACGGACTTCGCTTCAAGGGGCCAGGTGCGCGGGTAGTCCGGGTGACCGTCGTACCAAGAGACGAAGTCAGCAGCACCATAGGACTGGGGTAGATCAACACCGGGGATATTCAGCGGCGCATCGCGGTCTGCGCCGGTTGCGATGATGATCGCATCGTAGTGAGCATGCAAGTCATCGATAGTGACGTCGCGGCCAATCTCAACATTGCCCAAAAGACGAATATCACCGCGCTGCAGGATCTTGTACAAGGCGACAATGATCTGCTTGATTCGCGGGTGATCGGGAGCAACACCGTAGCGGACCAGACCATAGGGGGCGGGAAGGCGTTCAAACAGGTCAATATTCACGTCCAAACCGGATTTGGACAAAATATCCGATGCATAGATGCCAGCAGGTCCAGCGCCGATGACGGCCACGTTGTAGGTGCTCACTCGTATCCTCTTCTCTGGCCACCAAGGAAGGCGACCCTAATCCTGTCCCAATCCTACAATTAGACGACCTGCAGGGCAGCTGAGAAGGTCGAGGCACACCTCAAGAGGTGCGCCGGCCGCACTTAGGCGACGCGGTCCACC
>CALHID010000274.1 GCA_938030835.1 uncultured Actinomyces sp.
CTCCGTCGAGCTCTGCACGGCCCGTTTCGGGGTTAAAGCGTGCGCCGACGGGGTGCTGCATCCAAGAGTTCGCGCCCAAGATCCACAGTGCCGAGAACATCGTGCCGAAGGAAACGAGCCAGATGCAGGCAAGGTGCCATCCCTTGGAAAGGCGGCCCCATCCAAAGATCCACAGACCCAGGAAGGTTGATTCGAGGAAGAAGGCCAGAAGGGCCTCGACTGCGAGCGGAGCGCCGAAGATATCGCCGACGTAACGCGAGTACTCCGACCAGTTCATGCCGAATTGGAATTCCTGCACGATACCGGTGGCAACACCAAGGGCGAAGTTGATCAAGAGCAACTTGCCGAAGAATCGAGTTGCCTGGAGCCATTCCTCTTTACCGGTCTTGTGCCACACGGTCTGCATAATTGCGACCAGGAGTGACAGACCGATGGTGAGAGGAACCAAGACGAAGTGGTAAACGGTCAGGATGCCGAATTGCCATCGTCCCAGTGTCAGCGCATCAAGTGCTGCTGGAGCAAAGGTCATGGTCATAGTCCTGTCTCAGGGAAATTGTGTTCAGGGTGTGTCATAAGTTCGTCACAGCTGTGGCAAAACTTTGACGACGTTGTGTCAACAAATATAGTTCCCCACCGTGTTTAATGCTGTTTTTCTGAATAAAACCGCAGCTGTGTCGTTTTATTTAAAGTGATTCTATGGTGACGTGGTGAACATTGGAAGAACCGCCGCGAAAGTGCCCGGGCATGCCCGCAATCCCTATGAGAGAATGGGAAATACGAAATGGGTGGAGCGCACTCTCCGACCATCGCAGGGCGGCCTGTTTATAACAAATGAACGCCTGCGGTTGCCAGCTGCAACTTCGATAAGACTTCCGCTTTATTGCGTGTAATACAGACCCAGCAGTGCGAGCTCGGTCAACATACTGACATTGTGAAAGAAGAGGCCATGCCTGAAACTCCAGCAGCAACTCTGCTTTTCCAGGCTCCGACATTCCAGGAACCGACTTTTTCTGCCCCCGCAAATACCTCGCAGAGTGAGACGGAAGAAAAGCCCCGTCGTCGCTCGCGTACCCGCGAAGTGAAGGCGGAGGAGGCGACCGAAGAAACAACGACGAAGAAGCGTGCGCGTTCGCGAAAGAAGGCTTCAGACGATGATGCATCCTCTGAGGCCGCTCAGCCAAAGCGTCGGCGCTCTCGGCGTAAGGATCAGGACGAAGAAACGCCCGAGGTTGCCCAGAAGGAACAGGAAGCACCTGCTAGTGAGGCTGCTGACAGTGCGGATAGTTCTGAAAGCGGTGAAGAGACAACTCGCCGTCGTCGCCGTCGTCGCGTTCGCGCCTCTGAAGCTCAAGAGGGAAGCGACGAGGTCCAGGCGCTCAAAGGTTCAACCCGCCTCGAGGCCAAGAAGCAGCGCCGCAAGGAAGGGCGCCGCGAGGGACGTCGTCACCACCGCATTACCGAATCTGAATTCCTGGCTCGACGTGAGTCTGTGAACCGTAAGATGGTGATTCGTGGCCAGGATGGTCTGGATCAGATCGCAATTATCGAAGACGATCTTCTGGTCGAGCACTATGTTGCGCGCCGTACTCAGAAGACAGCGGTCGGCAATATCTATATGGGGCGCGTTCAAAATGTTCTGCCCTCGATGGAAGCGGCCTTCGTTGATATCGGCAAGGGGCGCAATGCTGTCCTTTATGCCGGTGAAGTGAATTGGGATGCGGTTGGACTTGAAGGAAAGCCTCGCCGCATCGAATCTGCCCTGAAATCCGGTGACCCGGTCCTGGTCCAGGTCACAAAGGATCCGATCGGCCACAAGGGTGCGCGCCTGACCAGTCAGATTACTTTGGCTGGACGCTACCTTGTCCTGATCCCCGGTGGCTCCATGATGGGCATTTCGCGAAAGCTTCCTGAGCGTGAGCGCATCCGTTTGAAGAAGATTCTCAAGCAGGTTGTTCCCGATTCTGCCGGCGTCATTGTGCGTACCGCAGCTGAAGGGGCAACGGAAGAGCAAATTCGCGACGATGTTCGCCGTTTGAGTAAGCAGTGGGACGATATTGAATCCAAGCTTTCTTCGACGAAGAACGCGCCGGTTTTGCTGCGCGGCGAGCCCGAGCTTGCGGTTCGCGTTGTCCGCGACATCTTCAATGAAGACTTTGCAGAACTCATCATTGAAGGTAATGAGACCTATGAAACGGTCAAGGCTTACGTTGACGAGCTCTCTCCCGAGCTTTCTGATCGCGTGACCAAGTGGGTTGGAACAGAAGATGCTTTCCACGCCTACCGCGTGGATGAGCAGCTTGCCAAGGGAATGGATCGCAAGGTCTGGTTGCCCAGTGGTGGCACGCTCATCATCGATCGCACCGAAGCCATGACCGTTATCGACGTGAACACCGGTAAGTTCATCGGTGCGGGCGGAACTTTGGAAGAGACGGTCACCCGAAATAATCTCGAGGCCGCCGAAGAGATTGTCCGCCAGCTTCGTCTGCGCGATATCGGTGGAATTGTCATTATTGACTTCGTCGATATGGTTTTGGAATCGAACCGCGATCTTGTTCTTCGTCGCCTTGTTGAGTGCTTGGGTCGAGATCGTACGCGCCATCAAGTCACTGAAATCACGTCACTGGGTCTGGTTCAAATGACCCGTAAGCGTGTGGGTGAGGGGCTGGTTGAGGCTTTCTCTACCACCTGTGAGGCATGCGAGGGGCGCGGATTCATTGTCCATCACCACCCGGTAGAGATTCAGGGTGCGGCTGAGGAAGCCCCGAAGCGCCAGAAGAAGTCTCAAAATCGTATGCGTGTTGAGGACAGTCCTGAGCACGAGCGAGCTCGCGAGGCGATGACTGCAATCGCAGCTGCAAGCAGTCGTGAGGAATCAGCTCAGTCTGTTCACCAAGACGATGAAGTGCAAGTTTCGGATGAAAAGTCCGAATCGGCACAGCAGCAGGATGCGTCGCCGAAGCGAAAGGCCGCGCGCGAGGCCTCGGCAGAGGTGAAGCGCCAGCGTCGTTCACGTAGGGTAACGCGTCCCCAAGAAGATGGCCCCGCCGTCAGCGGGGGAGAAGCTACTCCCGAGTCTGAGGACACCCCTGCGGCTGCACCCGTACAAACCCGGCTGCAATCTGCAGCGCTTCGTGATGAAGCCTCGGCGCCTGAGAAGGCTACTCAGCCGTCGCGCCCCGCGCGTTCGCGTCGGCGTCGCGCGGTGAGTGAGGCGAGTGAACCTACTCGGGTCCATATTGATCTTCCGGAGCCGGCGGCACCTGTTGCTGCAACCCATACGACGCAAGAGATTGTGATCAACGTTCCTCCGCGGAACGAAGAAACAACTCCTGTAAAGCGCTCTCGTCGGCGCAGGGTTGCCGTGAGTGAACCCGCTGCGCCCCCGGTTGAAGGGTGACAGTGCCCAAGCACACACCCAAAAAACGAAGAAAATCCCTCTAGCGGTTTGCTTCGGGCGGGGTTTTCAGCTAAATTTGATCGTCGGCGCAACGAGCGCCAACGGGCTTAGTGTTTCTTGATGAGGAACGTTGTTCGAACGTGGAAGCCTAGCCCGTCCAAGTTTCGAGAAGAGATGAGCTTCAACGTGGTCTACGCGATCGTCAAGGCCGGCGGCCGGCAGGAAAAGGTGTCCGTCGGTGACGTCGTCGTCGTCGACAAGCTGG
>CALHID010000275.1 GCA_938030835.1 uncultured Actinomyces sp.
TACAGAGCACACTCCAAGACAACATTTTCCCTTGAAGATGACCTGACGGTCGTCGTGGGGAGAAACAATACCGGAAAAACTTCACTCGTCGAGGTTATCGACAAGTTTATCGGACAAAACGCGAGAAACAGGCTGCACACAACAGACTTCGCAGCACAGCAGCGCAACACATTGTCTAAGGCTCTAAAAGACAAAAAGACCGAAGACGAAGCAGAAAAATACCTTCCATGCATAACACTTAACCTGTTAATCGGTTACGACATGTCCAAAGAAGAAGAAGCAGATACTGCGGTTATTGCACCATATTTCACAAGCCTAGACACCGAATGCAAAAACCTCGAAGTTGAGTGCAAATACGCACCGCAGGACGCAAAAATTCTATGGCGAAAACTCCTCGCAGCCAGTACAGACGAAACAAACATAGATCAAGACAAATTACTAGCACTCATCGAAAAAGCCGGAGAATATAAGGTCACATACCGGGCAAAATCCGTCTTGAAAGAACACCAAACTGGCCCTACGAATGCAGCCAACGAGCTCAAGCGGGAAGACGTTCAAAGAATAATAAATACCGAATTCATCTACGCGCAAATAAATCTGGATGACACATCGACAGATGGAGGACATTACCTCTCCACCGCTTTCGAAGACTTCTATAAAGAAGTTGCAACAGACGACAAACTCAGAGCGAACCTTGATAGCAATGTTGAACAAATGCAATACACGCTTACAGACGCATATAACACATTCTTTAAACGAGCAATTCAAGAAATACACTCCTTCACGAAGGATACGCACGGAGGAGCGCTAAGTCTGACAGTTGCCTCTGAATTGAAGACATCAAGACTAATAAACGCGACCACACGCGTCAAATTCAAAGATAACTCAACTCTCCAAACCTACCCTGAATCCCATAACGGACTGGGCTACTCACGACTCACCTACACTATTTTGCAAATCCTCGCATTCAAGGAGCGCAGAACCAATAAACAATACAGATCCCCAATCAACATGCTCCTCATTGAAGAACCGGAGGCACACCTCCATCCACAGATGCAAGAGGTATTCATTCGGCTCGTAACAAACCTATTGAATGACGACACGCAACTCCTTATTACAACACACTCGTCGCATATACTCAGCGAACGAAAACTAGAAAAATTGCGTTACTTAGAACGAGAAGCCGGTAAAATCGTATGTAAAAATATATCCGAGTGGGCTGCCAAACTCAAACACGACAACAGAAAAGCACATCGAATCATTTCGAACTATCTCCACTTGAGAGTGTCAGACCTATTCTTTGCAGATTGTGCCATTCTCATCGAAGGAGCTGCCGAGCGAATACTCTTACCAAAAGCAATTACAAGATCAACAAATACCCTATCTAGCACACATTATACTGTCATCGAAGTCGGCGGAACATACGCTCAGCATTTTATCCCACTGCTGAAATACATCGAAATACCAACAATCATTATCACCGACATAGATTCAGTTCAACTGACAACGAACGAAGAAACCAATAAAACATCCCAAAAGAAGGCTCCGCCGAAGCTTGATGACGACCTATTTTCTTCAAACCCGACACTAAACCACTACTTTAGCAATCCAGTACATGAGAACGAAAAACCTACGATCAAACGCCTCCTCCAATTAAAGTCATCCGATAAACAAGTTGAAGACTCGATTCGCATTTGTTATCAATCAATCGACGACGGCTACAAATGTAGCGACGGGACAGTGTTATTTCCCCGTTCACTGGAAGATGCAATAATTTATGCCAACGCACACCTATTTACAGATCTAGTATCACCAAAGAAAAAGCCAAGAAAAGCACAATCCAGCAGAGATACCGAATCGGGCGACGTTCAAGAATCTGAAGACCGGCACCAATTCGAAGAACCTCACATTAACAAATTATTTGACAAGCAAATCAGCGCTGACGCTTTCGCAAAGAAAGCATACACAACAACCAACGCCCGAGCTTTCGAAAAGTCCACTTTTGCGATCGACTGCGTACAGTTCGAAGACCTTTATATTCCCCATTACATTTCAGAAGGACTCCAGTGGCTCGAGCAAATGACCACTGATTCGACAGAAAGCGCAACTCGCACCTTCCATCAAGAAGATTAGTATTATGAACGATAACATTTTCAAAACAATCCAAGATGGTTCCAACTTCATTTTCGAAGCGGGCCCAGGTTCAGGAAAGACAACTACTCTTATTAGAACATTACATCAGATACTCATGGCACCTGATGGCATCATTGATCCTACGAGCCAGAAGATTGCATGTATCACATTCACCAACGTAGCTGCCAACGAAATTAGAGAACGCCTTGGGGCAAATTTCAATGCCGTTCATGTCTCAACTATTCACAGTTTCTTGTGGCAAGTTATTAGTAGTTTCCAAAACGAATTACGTCGAGCATTATGTATTTTCAATGACAGACTCGGTCCATCTAACAAAAGATACATTCCAAACCTAAATCTCGACTCGATCAATATCGAATACGTGGATCACTATGCAGACCTTTCAAAGGGCGAAATTTCCCACGATGACGTCCTCGAACTAGCGTTCCACATGATCGAAGAATACTCGACCCTACGCCATCTAATTAAGTGCCAGTATCCTGTTCTCCTTTTGGACGAATATCAAGATACACAAGACATTGTCATTGAGACACTTTCACTACTCATTGAGGCGGACTCGCAAACAGCCTTCGGCAAAATTGATTTCAGGGTCGGACTATTCGGTGATTCGATGCAGAGCATCTATGACTCCGGTGCCGGCTACGTTGACCCTCAAAGACTCGACGCAATCACGATCACTAAAGAAGATAACTATCGTTCTACCCCCAATATTGTTAGGCTTATTAATAAAGTGCGAGCTAAGAGCAACTTAGCGACACGTGTAGAACAACAAGTACAACGAACAGATCTACCTCAGCGGAGCATATGCTCACTGTTTTACACCACAAATGACATAACCCTTAGTCTTAGATCACTTGATGCTATTGCTAGCCATTTCGATTGGTCACTTGGAGAAGACACCAAAGTTCTTGAACTTACACATTCCGCAATTTCAAAAACTGCAAATTGGAATAACCTTCAAAAAGCCTACACTTATCGCGGAAGAGATGGCTTCGACAGGTTGCGCGTGGGTGACGACACCTACTCATCCACATTTTCATTCATAAGCCGATTATATAAGGCTTGGGCTTCACATAATGGTTATAGTACACTTCAGCTCCTTAGATCTGAATCACCTGGTTACATCCGCGACAGAAATGTTGTTACATCCACTCAGGATATGATACATTGGACCTCTATCCTCAACGAGTTTGTGCGACGCTGCAATTCTGACAATGTCGAAGAGAGCTCAATTTCGGCGATTTTGAGATTCGTTTTCGACGAGGATGTTCAATTATGTCGACGTATTGATCGAGTCGCTCGCTTCGAAAGTTATTACGATCTTGATGATTCAAAACTGATCGAGAATCGACAAAAGTTCCTCGCAGCACTCACAGAGACACAT
>CALHID010000276.1 GCA_938030835.1 uncultured Actinomyces sp.
GGAACCCCTATTTGTTTATTTTTCTAAATACATTCAAATATGTATCCGCTCATGAATTAATTCTTAGAAAAACTCATCGAGCATCAAATGAAACTGCAATTTATTCATATCAGGATTATCAATACCATATTTTTGAAAAAGCCGTTTCTGTAATGAAGGAGAAAACTCACCGAGGCAGTTCCATAGGATGGCAAGATCCTGGTATCGGTCTGCGATTCCGACTCGTCCAACATCAATACAACCTATTAATTTCCCCTCGTCAAAAATAAGGTTATCAAGTGAGAAATCACCATGAGTGACGACTGAATCCGGTGAGAATGGCAAAAGTTTATGCATTTCTTTCCAGACTTGTTCAACAGGCCAGCCATTACGCTCGTCATCAAAATCACTCGCATCAACCAAACCGTTATTCATTCGTGATTGCGCCTGAGCGAGACGAAATACGCGATCGCTGTTAAAAGGACAATTACAAACAGGAATCGAATGCAACCGGCGCAGGAACACTGCCAGCGCATCAACAATATTTTCACCTGAATCAGGATATTCTTCTAATACCTGGAATGCTGTTTTCCCGGGGATCGCAGTGGTGAGTAACCATGCATCATCAGGAGTACGGATAAAATGCTTGATGGTCGGAAGAGGCATAAATTCCGTCAGCCAGTTTAGTCTGACCATCTCATCTGTAACATCATTGGCAACGCTACCTTTGCCATGTTTCAGAAACAACTCTGGCGCATCGGGCTTCCCATACAATCGATAGATTGTCGCACCTGATTGCCCGACATTATCGCGAGCCCATTTATACCCATATAAATCAGCATCCATGTTGGAATTTAATCGCGGCCTAGAGCAAGACGTTTCCCGTTGAATATGGCTCATAACACCCCTTGTATTACTGTTTATGTAAGCAGACAGTTTTATTGTTCATGACCAAAATCCCTTAACGTGAGTTTTCGTTCCACTGAGCGTCAGACCCCGTAGAAAAGATCAAAGGATCTTCTTGAGATCCTTTTTTTCTGCGCGTAATCTGCTGCTTGCAAACAAAAAAACCACCGCTACCAGCGGTGGTTTGTTTGCCGGATCAAGAGCTACCAACTCTTTTTCCGAAGGTAACTGGCTTCAGCAGAGCGCAGATACCAAATACTGTCCTTCTAGTGTAGCCGTAGTTAGGCCACCACTTCAAGAACTCTGTAGCACCGCCTACATACCTCGCTCTGCTAATCCTGTTACCAGTGGCTGCTGCCAGTGGCGATAAGTCGTGTCTTACCGGGTTGGACTCAAGACGATAGTTACCGGATAAGGCGCAGCGGTCGGGCTGAACGGGGGGTTCGTGCACACAGCCCAGCTTGGAGCGAACGACCTACACCGAACTGAGATACCTACAGCGTGAGCTATGAGAAAGCGCCACGCTTCCCGAAGGGAGAAAGGCGGACAGGTATCCGGTAAGCGGCAGGGTCGGAACAGGAGAGCGCACGAGGGAGCTTCCAGGGGGAAACGCCTGGTATCTTTATAGTCCTGTCGGGTTTCGCCACCTCTGACTTGAGCGTCGATTTTTGTGATGCTCGTCAGGGGGGCGGAGCCTATGGAAAAACGCCAGCAACGCGGCCTTTTTACGGTTCCTGGCCTTTTGCTGGCCTTTTGCTCACATGTTCTTTCCTGCGTTATCCCCTGATTCTGTGGATAACCGTATTACCGCCTTTGAGTGAGCTGATACCGCTCGCCGCAGCCGAACGACCGAGCGCAGCGAGTCAGTGAGCGAGGAAGCGGAAGAGCGCCTGATGCGGTATTTTCTCCTTACGCATCTGTGCGGTATTTCACACCGCAATGGTGCACTCTCAGTACAATCTGCTCTGATGCCGCATAGTTAAGCCAGTATACACTCCGCTATCGCTACGTGACTGGGTCATGGCTGCGCCCCGACACCCGCCAACACCCGCTGACGCGCCCTGACGGGCTTGTCTGCTCCCGGCATCCGCTTACAGACAAGCTGTGACCGTCTCCGGGAGCTGCATGTGTCAGAGGTTTTCACCGTCATCACCGAAACGCGCGAGGCAGCTGCGGTAAAGCTCATCAGCGTGGTCGTGAAGCGATTCACAGATGTCTGCCTGTTCATCCGCGTCCAGCTCGTTGAGTTTCTCCAGAAGCGTTAATGTCTGGCTTCTGATAAAGCGGGCCATGTTAAGGGCGGTTTTTTCCTGTTTGGTCACTGATGCCTCCGTGTAAGGGGGATTTCTGTTCATGGGGGTAATGATACCGATGAAACGAGAGAGGATGCTCACGATACGGGTTACTGATGATGAACATGCCCGGTTACTGGAACGTTGTGAGGGTAAACAACTGGCGGTATGGATGCGGCGGGACCAGAGAAAAATCACTCAGGGTCAATGCCAGCGCTTCGTTAATACAGATGTAGGTGTTCCACAGGGTAGCCAGCAGCATCCTGCGATGCAGATCCGGAACATAATGGTGCAGGGCGCTGACTTCCGCGTTTCCAGACTTTACGAAACACGGAAACCGAAGACCATTCATGTTGTTGCTCAGGTCGCAGACGTTTTGCAGCAGCAGTCGCTTCACGTTCGCTCGCGTATCGGTGATTCATTCTGCTAACCAGTAAGGCAACCCCGCCAGCCTAGCCGGGTCCTCAACGACAGGAGCACGATCATGCGCACCCGTGGGGCCGCCATGCCGGCGATAATGGCCTGCTTCTCGCCGAAACGTTTGGTGGCGGGACCAGTGACGAAGGCTTGAGCGAGGGCGTGCAAGATTCCGAATACCGCAAGCGACAGGCCGATCATCGTCGCGCTCCAGCGAAAGCGGTCCTCGCCGAAAATGACCCAGAGCGCTGCCGGCACCTGTCCTACGAGTTGCATGATAAAGAAGACAGTCATAAGTGCGGCGACGATAGTCATGCCCCGCGCCCACCGGAAGGAGCTGACTGGGTTGAAGGCTCTCAAGGGCATCGGTCGAGATCCCGGTGCCTAATGAGTGAGCTAACTTACATTAATTGCGTTGCGCTCACTGCCCGCTTTCCAGTCGGGAAACCTGTCGTGCCAGCTGCATTAATGAATCGGCCAACGCGCGGGGAGAGGCGGTTTGCGTATTGGGCGCCAGGGTGGTTTTTCTTTTCACCAGTGAGACGGGCAACAGCTGATTGCCCTTCACCGCCTGGCCCTGAGAGAGTTGCAGCAAGCGGTCCACGCTGGTTTGCCCCAGCAGGCGAAAATCCTGTTTGATGGTGGTTAACGGCGGGATATAACATGAGCTGTCTTCGGTATCGTCGTATCCCACTACCGAGATATCCGCACCAACGCGCAGCCCGGACTCGGTAATGGCGCGCATTGCGCCCAGCGCCATCTGATCGTTGGCAACCAGCATCGCAGTGGGAACGATGCCCTCATTCAGCATTTGCATGGTTTGTTGAAAACCGGACATGGCACTCCAGTCGCCTTCCCGTTCCGCTATCGGCTGAATTTGATTGCGAGTGAGATATTTATGCCAGCCAGCCAGACGCAGACGCGCCGAGACAGAACTTAATGGGCCCGCTAACAGCGCGATTTGCTGGTGACCCAATGCGACCAGATGCTCCACGCCCAGTCGCGTACCGTCTTCATGGGAGAAAATAATACTGTTGATGGGTGTCTGGTCAGAGACATCAAGAAATAACGCCGGAACATTAGTGCAGGCAGCTTCCACAGCAATGGCATCCTGGTCATCCAGCGGATAGTTAATGATCAGCCCACTGACGCGTTGCGCGAGAAGATTGTGCACCGCCGCTTTACAGGCTTCGACGCCGCTTCGTTCTACCATCGACACCACCACGCTGGCACCCAGTTGATCGGCGCGAGATTTAATCGCCGCGACAATTTGCGACGGCGCGTGCAGGGCCAGACTGGAGGTGGCAACGCCAATCAGCAACGACTGTTTGCCCGCCAGTTGTTGTGCCACGCGGTTGGGAATGTAATTCAGCTCCGCCATCGCCGCTTCCACTTTTTCCCGCGTTTTCGCAGAAACGTGGCTGGCCTGGTTCACCACGCGGGAAACGGTCTGATAAGAGACACCGGCATACTCTGCGACATCGTATAACGTTACTGGTTTCACATTCACCACCCTGAATTGACTCTCTTCCGGGCGCTATCATGCCATACCGCGAAAGGTTTTGCGCCATTCGATGGTGTCCGGGATCTCGACGCTCTCCCTTATGCGACTCCTGCATTAGGAAGCAGCCCAGTAGTAGGTTGAGGCCGTTGAGCACCGCCGCCGCAAGGAATGGTGCATGCAAGGAGATGGCGCCCAACAGTCCCCCGGCCACGGGGCCTGCCACCATACCCACGCCGAAACAAGCGCTCATGAGCCCGAAGTGGCGAGCCCGATCTTCCCCATCGGTGATGTCGGCGATATAGGCGCCAGCAACCGCACCTGTGGCGCCGGTGATGCCGGCCACGATGCGTCCGGCGTAGAGGATCGAGATCTCGATCCCGCGAAATTAATACGACTCACTATAGGGGAATTGTGAGCGGATAACAATTCCCCTCTAGAAATAATTTTGTTTAACTTTAAGAAGGAGATATACCATGGGCAGCAGCCATCATCATCATCATCACAGCAGCGGCCTGGTGCCGCGCGGCAGCCATATGGCTAGCATGACTGGTGGACAGCAAATGGGTCGCGGATCCATGGAAGACGCCAAAAACATAAAGAAAGGCCCGGCGCCATTCTATCCTCTAGAGGATGGAACCGCTGGAGAGCAACTGCATAAGGCTATGAAGAGATACGCCCTGGTTCCTGGAACAATTGCTTTTACAGATGCACATATCGAGGTGAACATCACGTACGCGGAATACTTCGAAATGTCCGTTCGGTTGGCAGAAGCTATGAAACGATATGGGCTGAATACAAATCACAGAATCGTCGTATGCAGTGAAAACTCTCTTCAATTCTTTATGCCGGTGTTGGGCGCGTTATTTATCGGAGTTGCAGTTGCGCCCGCGAACGACATTTATAATGAACGTGAATTGCTCAACAGTATGAACATTTCGCAGCCTACCGTAGTGTTTGTTTCCAAAAAGGGGTTGCAAAAAATTTTGAACGTGCAAAAAAAATTACCAATAATCCAGAAAATTATTATCATGGATTCTAAAACGGATTACCAGGGATTTCAGTCGATGTACACGTTCGTCACATCTCATCTACCTCCCGGTTTTAATGAATACGATTTTGTACCAGAGTCCTTTGATCGTGACAAAACAATTGCACTGATAATGAATTCCTCTGGATCTACTGGGTTACCTAAGGGTGTGGCCCTTCCGCATAGAACTGCCTGCGTCAGATTCTCGCATGCCAGAGATCCTATTTTTGGCAATCAAATCATTCCGGATACTGCGATTTTAAGTGTTGTTCCATTCCATCACGGTTTTGGAATGTTTACTACACTCGGATATTTGATATGTGGATTTCGAGTCGTCTTAATGTATAGATTTGAAGAAGAGCTGTTTTTACGATCCCTTCAGGATTACAAAATTCAAAGTGCGTTGCTAGTACCAACCCTATTTTCATTCTTCGCCAAAAGCACTCTGATTGACAAATACGATTTATCTAATTTACACGAAATTGCTTCTGGGGGCGCACCTCTTTCGAAAGAAGTCGGGGAAGCGGTTGCAAAACGCTTCCATCTTCCAGGGATACGACAAGGATATGGGCTCACTGAGACTACATCAGCTATTCTGATTACACCCGAGGGGGATGATAAACCGGGCGCGGTCGGTAAAGTTGTTCCATTTTTTGAAGCGAAGGTTGTGGATCTGGATACCGGGAAAACGCTGGGCGTTAATCAGAGAGGCGAATTATGTGTCAGAGGACCTATGATTATGTCCGGTTATGTAAACAATCCGGAAGCGACCAACGCCTTGATTGACAAGGATGGATGGCTACATTCTGGAGACATAGCTTACTGGGACGAAGACGAACACTTCTTCATAGTTGACCGCTTGAAGTCTTTAATTAAATACAAAGGATATCAGGTGGCCCCCGCTGAATTGGAATCGATATTGTTACAACACCCCAACATCTTCGACGCGGGCGTGGCAGGTCTTCCCGACGATGACGCCGGTGAACTTCCCGCCGCCGTTGTTGTTTTGGAGCACGGAAAGACGATGACGGAAAAAGAGATCGTGGATTACGTCGCCAGTCAAGTAACAACCGCGAAAAAGTTGCGCGGAGGAGTTGTGTTTGTGGACGAAGTACCGAAAGGTCTTACCGGAAAACTCGACGCAAGAAAAATCAGAGAGATCCTCATAAAGGCCAAGAAGGGCGAAAAGTCCAAATTGTAAAAGCTTGCGGCCGCACTCGAGCACCACCACCACCACCACTGAGATCCGGCTGCTAACAAAGCCCGAAAGGAAGCTGAGTTGGCTGCTGCCACCGCTGAGCAATAACTAGCATAACCCCTTGGGGCCTCTAAACGGGTCTTGAGGGGTTTTTTGCTGAAAGGAGGAACTATATCCGGATTGGCGAATGGGACGCGCCCTGTAGCGGCGCATTAAGCGCGGCGGGTGTGGTGGTTACGCGCAGCGTGACCGCTACACTTGCCAGCGCCCTAGCGCCCGCTCCTTTCGCTTTCTTCCCTTCCTTTCTCGCCACGTTCGCCGGCTTTCCCCGTCAAGCTCTAAATCGGGGGCTCCCTTTAGGGTTCCGATTTAGTGCTTTACGGCACCTCGACCCCAAAAAACTTGATTAGGGTGATGGTTCACGTAGTGGGCCATCGCCCTGATAGACGGTTTTTCGCCCTTTGACGTTGGAGTCCACGTTCTTTAATAGTGGACTCTTGTTCCAAACTGGAACAACACTCAACCCTATCTCGGTCTATTCTTTTGATTTATAAGGGATTTTGCCGATTTCGGCCTATTGGTTAAAAAATGAGCTGATTTAACAAAAATTTAACGCGAATTTTAACAAAATATTAACGCTTACAATTTAGGTGGCACTTTTCGGGGAAATGTGCGCGGAACCCCTATTTGTTTATTTTTCTAA
>CALHID010000277.1 GCA_938030835.1 uncultured Actinomyces sp.
TGGCGGTAGCGTGGGTGCGTTTAAATCCCGTTCTTGTGGAGGCGGATCTGCCCGATGTGGGGCGGTGAGTTCTCGCGTATCGCTGCTAAAGGTATGATGCTTGCTGTATCCTACATTTTCGTTAGAGAGTTTGTGTCGGCAGTGCCTGTTTTAAGTTGGGGCGCATTTATTCCTGTCCGCAATGCAGTGAGATATTGCTGAAATCAGTGCGTCGCATAAATAGGTTTGCGCTATAATCTAATAAAATTTGAGTCCTTGTGATTTTCTAAAATATAGATGTGTGGCGATGTGTAGGTATTATAGTGTGTACATGCTGTTGGAGAGTATTGAAATCGGAGGTGCTGAAGTGGGGCGGACGAATGATGATAGTATGCTATTTTATAATATCTTTGTGCGCGTAGCTACTCTTGGGTTTATAATTTGGCTACTAGTTGAGCATGCTTCTAAGTATCGTGTGTCGCCTAGTGAAGATCAGATTCTAATTTTAGGTCTTTTGTTTTCTTTACCTGTTTGTGCTGCGCTAATTGTATTGCATATATTTCAGCGCGGTAAGGGGCGTGTTGCTGCAATTCAGGGGCTCGTCGGTTTATGTTTTTATATGATTGCGTTTTTTGTTCGCTTCTTCCTTAATGAGGCGATGAGTCCACAGTATGTGGGAAATGGGGAGGGGGGAGTTGTATCTGTTTATGAGTCTTATTTTATTTTGCTTCTCATTTCTTGCGGCATGGCGATTGTTGTTGTTGCGTGTGGGGATTGGAATCGATTTGCGGTTCTCTGGAAAGTGTCAGCAGGGGTGTCTGTGGTGATTGGTATCCTGCTTCCGGGCATGCTTGAGTCGCATAAGTTCTTATGGGCGGAATGGAATAGTGTTGGTCAAAGTGCTGAGTCTTCTGAGGGTGTTAGATTATCAATTTCATTGATAGAATTCGCAATAGAGTTTTCTGTTGCATATGTTGTTATGTGTGTTATTTTTTCGATGATTCTGTCTATTTCAGCTGCTCAAATGGACAAGGCTATTCTTTTGAAGGATGAGTATCTGATAGCTGATCCTAAGTCTTGTGTGGCTGGTGAAGATGAGGTGGAGGTTGCCGATTCGATGGAAAGTCGAGCGGGTCTGCAATCATATGTGGTGGAAAAGGGGGCAGTGGGGGGTGGTGGAATGTTAAAAGGACCGGTTTCTTGTGTCGGGGCGCAGCGTCCAACGCGTTCTAGGTTCCGGGTGCGTGATCTCTTCCTCCTTGGTCTGCTCCTAGTTTGTGGTCGCTGAACTGCGTTGCCTCGCGCTTTGGCTGGCGAGTTGAGGCAGGTCTCCGTGCTGCTAGTTGTTGCTTAGTGGTATAACACCACTTAGCTGGGTGTTACACCAGCTCGGAGGTGGTGTAATGCTCCCTAAGTGGTGCAGCGCCGCGCGGCCTGGGTCTGTTGGACGTCGGCGCGGCCGGCGCCAGCGAGTAAACCCACGTGCAAGCTTGTTACCGATGAGGTGTTGCACCCGATCCGTAGGCATTGCACCCCTTCTGATCGGGTGCATCGCGACGTAACGGGTGTAGCGCGACGTAACGGGTGTAGTGCCTCTTGC
>CALHID010000278.1 GCA_938030835.1 uncultured Actinomyces sp.
TCGATATCTTCAATCCTCAAAACGAAACGTCGGCCCGTGAGCCGCGCCCACATCCACGCGAGCAACGCAGTACGGAGATTGCCCAAGTGGAGGTCGCCGCTGGGGGAGGGAGCGAAGCGTCCCGCACCAGTTGCGTGCAGCGCAGTTTCTCCCATTGCCGAGGCCGTGCTCGCGAGGGTTGGAAAGGCGGAGTTTTCCGCACCATTGCTGGGATGGGAAGAAAAAGGTGCCGCAGTTGCCATATCCCAAGACTAACCTTGAAGACGTGGAAGAACGAAGAGATCGCGGACGCGGCGCGGCAGAGGGAAGCACTTCAGCGTGCGGGACGAACGCGTCAGGCTGCGTGGGGACAGATGCGTCACAGCGCACGGGAACAGGCACACTAGGCAGTGCCGTGACCCACACGCATATGGCGTGGGTGTCGAGTCTTCCTTCGTGGTTGTGTGTTGCTTTCGGAGCTTTCCTTGGCACTGCAATTCGTGCGGGATTGGATCTTGCTGCTACGGGTAGTGGGAAACTTACGGTTTTTTCTTGGTCTACGGTGGCCGTGAATCTTTGTGGGGCTTTCTTTCTTGGTTTTGTCACTGCGTGGGCACAGGGCTATTTCCGTGAGGATGCTGTGCGCAGAAAAGTCATGCTTGTCGCAGGAAGTGGCTTCGCAGGTGCTCTGACCACATACGCCACCATGGTCATGGCCAGTGTCCATAATGCGCTCCAAGCAATGACAGCAGTCCCCGCTGCCGGGGGTGAGCTTTCCGGAGTTGTCTCTTCTCCGTTTAGTGCTGTGGCGCTGTACTCCTTGCCTCTGCTGATCGAGGGAATGCTTGCAAGCCTTGTATTGCTTGTAGTTGGGATTGGGTTTGCTGCTTTGGGGTACTCGCTCGCTTCGAATGAGGGGCCAAGGCCTCGGGGGGAAAAGAAATGACCCCACTGCTCTTCCTTCTCGTGTGCCTTTTCGGTTCCCTGGGTGCGCTCTCTCGCTGGCAGCTGGATCTTTATCTCAAAAAGTGTCGTGCAAAGCGAACACCCCAGTGGGGGATCGGTGTGGTCAATCTACTGGGATGCACATGCGCAGGTGCGCTCGCGGGTTTTCTCGCCCCCAACGCTCCTGTTTTCTTCCTGCTCTCAACGGGATTTTTAGGCGGATTTACAACCTTTTCCACCGCCGTTCTGGACGCGGTGATGCTTCTGAGTCATCGTCGGTATTTGTCTGCCGCCGGTCTTGTTTTCGGCGTCTGGTTGGGGGGAAGCGTCCTGGCTATCTGCGCGTTTCTTCTCACGTCCAGTTTCGCAATGTGAGGTTGTGTAACGAAAAATTTGGACGCTCCGGCACGGACTCATAGTCTAAGGGTGCATGGAAGGAGGACCCAGTGATTGATCTGATCGACGTCTCGAAGATCTATCCCGTGAAGGGAAGTGATGATGATGTCGTTGCCCTTGATCACGTGAATCTGCACGTCAAAGCAGGCAGCATTCACGGAATCGTGGGCCAATCGGGTGCCGGTAAGTCAACGCTCATTCGCTGTCTGACGGCTCTGGAAAAACCCACTTCTGGGTCGATCATCGTTGATGACATTGATCTGTCACAGCTTCGTGGGCGCGAGCTGCGCCAAGCGCGACGCAAGATCGGCATGGTCTTCCAAGCAGCTAACCTTTTCGATGCCAAGACCGCGGGAGAAAATATC
>CALHID010000279.1 GCA_938030835.1 uncultured Actinomyces sp.
CCTGGCTGAGCTGGCCAAGGCCGACGAACTCGCCGGCATCCACTTTGAGGGGCCGTTCGTTTCTCATGAGCGCTGCGGTGCGCAGGATCCGACCTACATTGTTGATCCAGATCCCGATCTCACTCGCGAACTCATTGATGAATGCAAGGGATATGCGCTTTCAATGACGTTGGCTCCGGAAAAGCCCCGGGCATTCGGTGAAGGTTCTGTTGCCGAAGCGCTGATCGATGGGGGTGCTATTCCTTCGTGGGGGCATACGGATTCGAACTCGACCTTTGCGCGTCAAGCCTTGGAATACTCACGTGAGCATTTCGCACAGTCTGCGACTACTCGCGGTCCTCGTGCAACGATTACACACCTTTTCAATGGCATGCGTCCGCTGCACCATCGCGACACCGGTCCGATCGCGGAATTTCTTTCAGATGCAGCCCGTGGTGGTGCGGTTGCAGAGCTGATTTGCGATAACGTCCACGTTGATCCACTTCTTGTTCGTGATGTCTACGAACTTGTCGGTCGCGATCACGTTGTGCTGATTACGGATGCGATGGCTGCCGCCGGTATGCCTGATGGTTCCTACACGCTTGGTCCTCAGGATGTTGTCGTTCGTGATGGTATTGCGCGCCTGGCTCAGGGCGATTCGATTGCCGGTGGCACTGCGCACCTTCTTGATTGTGTTCGCGTGGCAACGACTTTGGGTGGAATTCCTCTGGTGGACGCTGTCTACATGGCATCGGCTCAAGGCGCTAAGATCTTGGGCGATCCGCGAGTGGGCAGCCTTGAGGCTGGGAAATTTGCAGATATTGTCGAGGTGGATCCTGAGCTCAATGTGCGTCGCGTAGTTCGCCGTGGCACAGTAGTTGAGTGAGAGGAAAGCGATCTCGTAAGCGTCCATGGGGCGAGAGTCGGCCATTGCAGATGTCGGCTCTCGCCTCACTTGCGCGCAGCGAAATTGGGCCCGATGGTGAGTACTATCAGGTTCAATATCTTCGTTCTTCTTCGAAGCCCTATACCTGCCCCGCGTGCCTGCAAACAATTGCCATTGGCAGCGCACACGTCGTTGCATGGCCTGAAGAACGTGCCTATGGGTTGGATCAGGGAGTTCGCGCACGGCGACACTGGCACCTGAACTGTTGGAAACGTGGTCTTCGCCCGGCATAATGAGCGTGATTGGCTACGTGCACGTGGCGTGAGACACCTCCAGTATGCACTCGTGTTGTTTGCCCGTAGAGTTACAACTAGAGGTTGACACTATCCCATTAATAGGAGACTCCGAGTGGACCAGCTCAGAAGATTTTCAGGAGCAGCTGCAGCATGTGCAGTTGCGGTGATTGCAGCGATCGTTGCCGTGTTGGCTTTAACTATTTGGAAGCCTGCGCAGCAAATCAGCGCCACTGCTTCACCCGAGCAGCCGGTTGTTATTACCCGTGAGGGGCTTTTCCAGCTTGAGGGCGGCGAAGTGACGGTGACCGCTTCTTCGGCATCTGGTCAACAAGTCACGATGGCATTGGGCACGTCTTCTGATGTCCGAGGATGGGTTTCGGATCTGTCCTACGCTGAAATTACTGGTATTTCTGCTAATCGCAGCAATCTTTTGACCCAGGGACATGATGCGCAAGTAACTGCTTCTCCCACGCCGACGCCTTCTCCTTCTCCCTCGAGCGATCAACCTCAGAACCCGGAAGCTT
>CALHID010000280.1 GCA_938030835.1 uncultured Actinomyces sp.
GAGCATCATTCACTCCTTCATAGGGGGCTAACGTGGCAACACTACCCGCGATCCCACGCGATGGCTAGCAGACCTCACCAAGACCGACGAAGCGTAGCGAGCGCACGTAACCCCAGCAGGGCCGGAGCACACTAGTCCTTGCGCGACAGACACCCCTCACGCAACCAACCGAGTACCGTCGTAGCCTGGAGCGTAATGCAACGCGCAACTTCCCCATCAACTTCAACAGCCTCAGTCCCACCATGCCGACCTGGCTGATACCCAATTGCAGCAACGACGTCAACAAAAACATCAAGACCACTCTTTACCCCCAATCTCCCATCCACACGATATTCACGATCAGGAAGCAGACACGACCATCGATCAGGAGTCTGACGAAGAACCCCCAAACTCTTCCCAAGAGTTGGTTTTGCATCTTCAGGGGAAACCAACGGGCACAAGGCAGCCTCTACCGCTTTAACAGATAACGCCCACGCCTCACCAAAGTCAGGCTCCCTGCCGAAAGCTAGAGCCCAGGCGTTCTGCATATACCCACTCGCTTGATCATCAGGCCGAGTCACTTCCTCATATAACGACCACACCTCTGGCTGAAGCCTGTAAACCAACCTGTCACCTTCCGGAGCAACACGAAACACATGCCCAACATCACTAAGAATCTCTTCAAGTTCAGACGGGTTCGCTGAAGAGCTTTCTAGAAGATAATCAATGACATCCAAAGCGATAGACGAATCATAATGGCACGAGTATAAAAGATGATAGGCTGTCTGCGTGGAATACTTATCCACACCAGTATAGATCCGAAGCTTCCTTTCCACTCGCCGAACAACATCGACAGAGCAGAAAATACCTTCTGCCCAATCCAGCAGAGACGGCCACAGGAATTCAGGAAGATCCTCCACCTGCTTAAAAGGAAGCCTACGACCCGTTCGAACAGAAAGCGGCACCCATTTATCCGACATAAACCCACCCCATAAAGAAACTTGGTACAGATACAGGGATAGTAACATTAAGACCAACCCATGCTACACCCAATCAAGTCAACCCAAATTACCCAAGCTACCTCATTCACACACTAATGAGATCAAGCACACTCCTCAGATCAATAGAACAAATAAAACCAACAGACCACAGCAGAGTACACACAATCAATACGATTCACTCAAAAGCTCGCAAAACTAAACAAACTCAGCAGTCACCATAAATAAACAACTAGACAAGCGGCATCACCACACTCTCAAAAGAAACCAAATATGAACCTCAAGACAGTAGAATCCAACACATGAGCAACAACCCATTCGAAGACCTCGCAAAATGTCTCGAACTAATCAACCAACAGTCCGGCACTTACTTTCAACGATTGGTCGAGCTATCCGAAGATTCAGATGCGTTTTCCTTCCACTCCAAAACAATGCATTTTCTTCTCACGGCGAAAGAGCTTTCACAAGCAGTCAGCCAGGACGCTGCAATACGCGACATGTTCAATGACATTCAGCGGACAATGCTACAACCGGATGTCGATTGGAGTTTAATAACTACAGTATCCTTTAACCCTCGAGACATCTCAATGATCCGCCTCATCGGCCACAAGGTCAGCAGCCAAGGTCTACTACCCCACCCCCTTACAAAAGAAACACATGAAGCACTGGAAATGGCTCTTAAAACGATACAAGAGCAACTTTCAAAACTTGCATTAACTCTTCCTCCAGAATATCTTGGAAATCTTCGATACCTGATTAACCGAAGCCTTGATCTAATTAACGGAGAGGAGATTGATATTATTGCACTGCGCTCAGTATGTACTCAAGCAGGCACAGCTGCATATGCTTTTCATTCCCTCATCACTGACGAAGAAGAACAGAGCACTTTCCACAATGCTTGCAAAACGCTCATTGACACCTGGATTGCTCCTCTCACGACTAATATCGCTGGTAACCTCGCAAGCGGTGGCATAGGGTACCTAATTGGTTCGTAAGCTGCACTGGCATTTCCTACACAGTGATGGCAGGCGCATCGGCGCACCCGGCGACTTGCGCGGAGCGATGCCATGAAGATGCACGTCTACAGGCCCGGAGGGGAAAACTCTCTCACCGTCCTCATCATTCACCCGATGCTGTCCTCGGCCTCGAGCA
>CALHID010000281.1 GCA_938030835.1 uncultured Actinomyces sp.
TCCTGGGATTGCGTCTTCCAGGGGGATGGGGTTTTGGCCGGTTGGATCCATTGTGATGATGAGGTTAGGCCGGAACCCTGTGGTTCTTTCGGGGGTGCTGACAGCGATGAAAAGTGAGTTTTTGAGGTTGTTGAGTGTCGTTGATGTATGGGGGAGATGAGGGATGAGGGGGGAATTGGGGTTATTGAGATCGAGTGCTCGCCATGTCTCGGGGAGTTCCATACTGGTTTTGATAGTCGTGGTTTGCTGTCCAATGGGGTACGTCTGTGTGTTGGTCTGATGTGGTGTTGATGTGATAATTTTGCCGTTTTCGTCGATGAAACCGTGACGTTTATGCCACTGCCATTGTTGGTCCACTAGGTGCGGAATTGGAATCGGCAATAAAAAGACGAAGCCGAGCATGAAGAAGAAAAGAATACTTCCAGCAAAAACCGATTGGATGTGCTGTGGCAGAGCGAGCTTTATAGAAAACAGCAAGAGAGAACCTGAGATCATGCAAAGCATCCACAACGGAATGGCAATTTCGTTGACGCGCCGTGGCGCATTCGCCTTACCGTATGCCCGCCAAAACTGGGCCAATGGGGTGTCCGTATATGTCTCCACGTACCAGACGTACAGTCCCAAACAGCCAAAAGGAAGACCTAAAGCAGTAAAAAGAATGCTTGAATCCATAGTTCTCCCTAAGAGGACAGCGCGTAACTGTTGAAAAATGTTGCGCTACCGTCGCCGATGCGGCCTCCTAGCCACCCGCCTAGAACACCACCAACTATACTTCCTGCAACAATTTCGAGAGGACCTAGCGAGGCGCCGACTGCCGCCCCAATTTTTGCGCCTAGCACTGTGCCGTCCCAGCCGCCACTGATACGGTGCATCGCTGCTTGTACAACAGACATTACGCCGGAGACTGAAAGCCTGCAAGCAGTTTCAACTTTCAGACTCCTGCTTTTAAATATACGTTGCGTTAATAGCACAATGAAAAGTGGGTGGTGAGGTTTCGAGAACCTCACCACCCACTCAGCTTTACCTGCGCTTGGCAATACGCAGGATTAAAAGTGTTTACTCTTCGCCGGCGTGATCCGCTCCGGAAATCGCGTAGTTGAACAGCTGATAGCGGTCGATTGCCTGCTGAACAACCGAAGGATCAATCTGACCGCGGTCAGCCAGGGCCTTCAGAACACGAACCGTCATAGACTCGGCATCGATGTGGAACCAACGGCGAGCCGCGCGACGAGTATCAGAGAAGCCAAAGCCATCAGCACCCAAGACGTAGTAGTCACCGGGTACCCACTGACGAATCTGGTCGGGCAGAAGACGGTCAAAGTCCGAAGACGCCACGAAGGGTCCTTCGGTTCCCTGCAGCTGGCTGGAAACGAAGGGGGTGCGCTGAGGCTCGTTCGGGTGGAGGAAGTTGAACTCTTCCACGTCCAGTGCCTCGCGACGAAGCTCGGTCCACGAGGTGACCGACCATACCGCTGCATCGACACCCCAATCACGTGCAAGCAGCTCTCGTGCCTCGCGTGCCCACGGCACGCCGACACCGGATGCGAGCAGCTGAGCCTTCGGGCCTCCGAAGTTCGCGTGATCGTCGACCTTGTAGATGCCCTTAATAAGTCCGTTGACATCAAGGTTTTCGGGCTCTGCGGGCTGGTGAATGGGCTCGTTGTACACCGTCAGGTAGTACATGACGTTCGGATCGCGTCCACCTGCGTCGCCGTACATACGCTCAAGGCCGTCGGCCATGATGTACCGCAATTCGTAGGCATAAGCGGGATCGTATGTGACAAAGGCATGGTTGGTGGATGCCAGAACGGGGGAGTTGCCATCCATGTGCTGCAGGCCTTCACCAGTGAGGGTTGTACGCCCAGCGGTTGCGCCGATAACGAAGCCCTTTGAAAGCTGATCGCCGGCAGCCCAGAACTGATCGCCCGTGCGCTGGAACCCGAACATCGAATAGAAGATGTAGAAGGGAACCATCGGCAGGTTGTGCGTGGCATAAGCGGTACCGACCGCCTGGAACGCCGCCGCGCTACCGGCCTCGGTAATACCGGTGTGCAGAACCTGACCTTGCTCGGACTCGCGGTAGGACAGCATCATATCTGCATCAACCGGAGTGTAGGCCTGACCCGTCGTGTTGAAGATCTTCGCCGAGGGGAAGATTGCATCCAGACCGAAAGTGCGCGCCTCATCGGGAATGATCGGAACGAAGTACTTGCCGACGTTCTTGTCCTTGATGAGGTCCTTGATCAGGCGCACCAAAGCCATGGTGGTGGCAACTTCGAGCTTGCCGGATCCCTTGGAAAGGGCCTCGAAAGGCTTCGACGGAAGCTCAGGAAGCTTCGGCTGGTGATCGCGGCGCTCGGGAACCCAACCTCCCAGCTTCTCACGCAGTTCCTTCATGTACAGCAGAGCCGGGTGATCTGCCGGGGGCATGTAGTAGGGAGGCATGTAAGGATCGCGCTCGAGCTCTTCATCGGTGATGGGAAGCTGCAGACGATCGCGCAGAAGCTTCGCGTCTTCCACGGTGAGCTTCTTCATCTGGTGCGTCGAGTTACGACCGGCGAAGTGGCTACCCAGTGCATAACCCTTAATAGTGTGAGCCAAGATAACGGTCGGTTGACCGGTGTGCTCGGTTGCAGCCTTGTATGCGGCGTACACCTTTCGGTAGTCGTGACCGCCGCGCCGCAACGCCCAAATCTGATCGTCGGTCCAGTTTTGAACCATTGCCT
>CALHID010000282.1 GCA_938030835.1 uncultured Actinomyces sp.
CCGGCTTAAGCAGGATGGGTGAGATGTGAACGGGGTGCTTGGGCGCTTGCTGAGCCATCCTCTCACGCGTAATTCCGCCTTCATGCACCTGTGGGCAGGCCAGACCGCCGCAGAGTTTGGTTTCCAAGTAGCCACTCTTGCAACCTCAGCAATCGCTATCTCTCTATTGCACGCCACGGAGTCTGAAATTGGTATTCTCGCCGGTTTGCAGACACTCGCATTTCTTCTGATCGGACTTCCTGCTGGCGCATGGGTTGATCGGTGGCGTAAACGCCAGGTCATGATCGTTGCTGACCTCGTGCGGGTTCTTGCGCTGATTTCGATTCCGATCGCCTATCAGTGGTTTTCACTCACACTCATGCACCTGATGGTCGTTGCTGCACTCTTGGGGCTTGCGACAGTCTTTTTCGATGTTGCCTACCAGTCCTATGTTCCGGTAATCGCCTCCACGCGCTATATCGCTGCTGCAAATGGGCGGCTCGAGGCCTCGTACCAGGTTGGTGCAGCAGGTGGCCCTGGCTTGGGTGGCTGGCTTTTGGGTGTCTTTGCGCCTCCTTTGGCTTACATATTTACCGCCGCAACCTACGTGTTTTCAACGGTGGCGATTTGGCGGATTCGAACGCCCGAACCCCAACCAGTGCGCTCCAGTGCTTCTCTGTTTGCGCAAATCCGCGAGGGATTGAGCTTCGTCCGACATGAGCGTCTGCTTTTTCCCTTATTCTCTTGCATCTCCTTTGCTGCGTTTACAGGTTCAGGGGTACGTGTTCTCCTGCCGATTTTGGTGCTTCGAACACTGGGTATGAATGCGACACAATTGGGGGTGCTTCTGAGCGCAGGTGCGCTTGGTGGAATTCTTGGAGCAATGACTCGTTCCCTGTGGCTTGAGCGCCTAGGGATCGGGCGTTGCATTGTGATCACTTACGTAGTTGGGGTTGCGATCCTTCTCTTGCAGCCGGCGGCACTTCATGTGCCCGAGATTGCGGACTGGGTCATCGCTGGCGCGGGAATTGTCTA
>CALHID010000283.1 GCA_938030835.1 uncultured Actinomyces sp.
TGTGCGCTGCCTCTTTGGATCGGTGATCAGTGCTTCCAACTGTTCTTGCTCGTCACGCTCGACAAAACGGTCTTCCACTACCACGTCCGGTCGGCTTCCGAAAAAGACGCGGCTCGGAGTTGAAGAAAGGCTTCTCTGTGCTAGCTCTTTGACGACACGATTCGTTTCAAGGTTGGTAGTCCGATCCTCTTGGACTCCGCGCTCAATACTATTAAGCTGCTTCTTTGTCAGGAAGAAGTCGTGCAATAAACTAGCAAGCGCAACCTGCTTGAATCTATCGAAGTTTTGAGCGCGTGCGACGAATTCCTCCGACACGCGCTTGAGGAGTCGTCTGTACAGTGTTGATATGGTGTCGTCGCACCAGTCGGGAAGTGGTTCAGCCCGATGTACCAATATTTTGAAAAAGCTATCCGGTAGCCGTGCTGCATCCAGAAGGGCGTCGTCGTCCTGTGCGAGCTGTTTGACTGTGAGGCGCGTTGTTTCGATCAGCGCGTCAGCAGTAAACTCAATCTCATCTTTTCCTAGTCCCTGCTCTTTGAGATCGGCCTTGATACTGCGAACCTCCTCTTCCATTTTCTTGAAGAGTGATCGAATCAAGTCCTTGTTGGGGTCTGAAACTATTTCGTTCTTAATGTCATCGATAAGACCAATACAGCTTTTAGCACCCTCAATCGCATCCAAAATGCGGTCTGCTTCGGGTCCCAGGCCAGCCGCTTTTAGTAAGGTAACGACAATGGTGATTGCCAGATCTGCCGTTTTGACATTTGCGCTCATGCGCACAGTCTACATGCGTACGGGAGCGCATGTCCCCGGACATAAGATGGTGTGACAGCGGGGCCGGAAGCCCTTGCTTCCGGCCCCACACCGTGCCTGTCTGCCTGTTTGTCAGCGCGCGTCGCTTGGTGCCCGAACGCGCGCCTGAAGAGACCGTCAGAGCGTGAGGTGCTCAGGCCTCGTGCATGCGCTCCTCGACGACGTCCTCGCCGGCGACGAGCTTGCCGGAGGCACCCGCCC
>CALHID010000284.1 GCA_938030835.1 uncultured Actinomyces sp.
GCCTCGTCAATTGATGTAGGGGAGGCGTCGGCGCGTGCACGCAGCTGCCTGTGCACCATAAAGACGGCGACAAAGGCCAGAAGAATACAAAACTCCAGCATGAGCGTGCGCGCTGAGAGCAAAGGATTGAGGGCAGAACCGCCCCAGGTGCCAACAATCCCAGCGAAGGCAAAAAGGCTCCCGTTCTTCCAATCAACGTGACCGCTGGGTGCGCGGGTCACCAGTGAAACGCATGCGGTCGCGCCGACGATGATGAGCGACAATGTCGCAGCCTGATGCGGATTTTGACCCAGAAGATACACCAAGACTGGAACAGAAAGAATTCCGCCACCAGCTCCCAGTGCTCCAACAACAATGCCTATGCCAATGCCGACGATTGCCGCCTCAATGAGCACCGTGATCCTCCTTGATCGGGGGTGTGAGCCCTAGCGAATGAGCAATGGCTGGATCCATGATTTGATCTGCGTTTGCGCCGCGCGAGATCAGGAAGGCCATCGCTTTGTAGTAGGGCAGAGCGTGGGAATAGAAATGCCGGTAACCCTGACAGAGGTAATTATGTGAAGGCCCAGAATCGGTCGCGATGAAACGATCCTTCGGACATCCACCCCAGCACAAACGCAGGAAGGGGCAGCTCCAGCATTCATCATCCAGATCTTGCTTCTTCGTATCAAAAGCACGCATCTTTTCCGAAGTTGCAAGGGTTGGGAAATCGCTGTTCGCAATGTTGCCGACAAGCCACTCGGGCTCAACCCAGTGATCACAGGCGTAGACATCTCCGTTAAACTCCATCGCCATATTCGCCCCGCATGATGGCGCATGGACACATACGCTTGCTGAGCCAAAGAGCGCAGAGATGGAAGAATCAAAGTCTTGCACAAAGACCGAGCCCACGTCAGAGCAGACCCACTCATCAAAAATTGAGCAGAGGAAGTTCCCGTACCCTTCCGGTGAGGTGGAACGTGAGGTTACGCAGTCTCCGTCTTGACGGTAGAGGAGCGCCGAGCTTCCGCTTCTCCACCCGAGTTCGGCTTGGCGCAGGTGCTCTCGGGGAACGCGCTCGACAATGGGGATGAATTGCATGTACTGCGCCCCGAGCTCATCTCGAAAATAGCGATAGACCTCAAGGCCGTGGTCTTCGTTAGCAGCGTGGACTGTGCACAAGATATTGGTGTCGACATCGGCGTTACGAAGGTGTTCCCATCCACGAATCACCATCGAGTGAGTTCCATGCCCGCCGCGGTTGAGGCGATAGGCGTCATGGAGTTCTTTCGGGCCATCGATCGAGATTCCCACCAGCACGTCATTGTCTTTGAAGAAACGCGCCCACTGCTCGGTGATCAAAGTGCCATTGGTTTGGATGGCATGACGAACCTCTTGGGTGGGGCGACGGTATTTTTCGCACAGCTCAATGAGGCGTTCGAAAAACGGGAGCCCGCGCAGGGTTGGCTCACCGCCCTGCCAGAGCATCGTGACATCTCCATCGGGGCTTGCCGCTAGGAAGTTCTTGACGTAGGTCTCTAAAGTTTCTTCGCTCATCGACTGGCGTTTTTGGTCGTAAAGCAGTTCCTTTGAAAGGAAGAAACAGTACTGACAGTCAAGGTTGCAGGCGGCACCCGTTGGTTTGGCAACAACTGAGAAGGGGAGCGAAGGGGTGGGGGAATGCGTCATCGGGTCCCTTCGCTTTCCTTCTTGATTGACGAGGCCGTGGTTTGGGATGCGTAGGCCGCGGCCTGAGCAGCAGCAAGTGGGCCAAGCTCGGCGCGGACGACATCGATGTGCCACTTCATTGCGGGAATTAATTCGCTCTCGAGGCCGTGAGCAATCATATCGGAGACCTGGGGGATCGCCTCGGGAAGTTCCCCGGCCACAATGATTGCCCGAGGGTTGATGAGAAGAGCAGCGTTTTCGCAGCAAGCCCCGACTGCTTCCATCGCATGTTCGAGAATTGATAGTGTTCGAGAATCCCGATTTTTAACTTTCGTTGCCAATTCGCTTAGAGAAGAGACATCGCACTGAGCGCAGAGCGAGGGAATAGAGGCGAGGGTTTCTAGACACCCCTCTTTCCCGCATGTACATGGGGTGTGCACGTTCGGAACGCGCATATGCCCCAATTCCCCTGTGAAGCCAAAGTCTCCACCCGATAGGTGATAGGAAATCACCA
>CALHID010000285.1 GCA_938030835.1 uncultured Actinomyces sp.
GGTATCGGGGAGGATCACGACGATTCGCTTACCTTCGTTTTCAGGGCGCTGGGCCACCTGGATCGCTGCGGCAAGTGCCGCTCCTGAGGAAATACCAACAAGCAAGCCTTCTTCCGCGGCTGCTCGTCGCGAAGTCTCTAGAGCAAGTGGGGTTTCAATATCGATCACTTCGTCAACGACGCTGGGGTCATAGGTCTGAGCAACGAAGTTCGGGCCGAGTCCCTGGATGCCGTGGGGGCCAGCCTCACCACCGGTAAGAAGCGGGGACTCTGCAGGTTGAACTGCAATGACCTTAACGTTGGGCTTGAGTTCCTTGAGGACAGCGCCCACACCAGACACTGTTCCACCTGTGCCGACGCCTGCGATGAAGATATCAACGTTTTCGTCGGTATCGCGAAGAATCTCTTCTGCAGTCGTACGACGGTGCACGGCAGGATTTGCGGGGTTGGTGAACTGGGAGGCGATGATGGATCCGGGACGGGAATCGCGGATGCGCTCAGCTTCTGCGACAGCGGCGGTCACTCCACCCTTGGGGTCGGTAAGGACCAGTTCCGCACCAAAGGCACGAATAAGAATGCGGCGCTCAAGGCTCATCGAGGAAGGCATAACAATGACAACCTTATAACCGCGTGCTGCACCGACCATCGAGAGTGCAACGCCGGTATTTCCCGAGGTCGCTTCAATAATGGTTCCGCCCGGCTTGAGCTCTCCGGATGCCTCTGCTGCATCAACAATGGAACGAGCGATACGATCCTTGACGGAAGAAGCGGGGTTGAAAGCCTCGACTTTTGCGACGATTTCCGCGCCACCTTCGCTCAGGCGGTTAATTCGAACCAGGGGAGTGCCACCGATGAGGTCGGTGACATCTGTTGCGATGTTGGTCATGATGTCTCCTAGATGTCGCTTCGTGCTGTGCACGTAACTGCAACTCTATGGGGAGTCACATTATTCCGCGATTTCTATGTAACGTTGTCCCAGGGGGCGAAAAACGTACTGGCCCGAACTGAGCGTGGCAAGCAGGTTCTCGGCGATTTCTAATTGATCGGGGGTCATCGCCACGGTGAGTAATACAGAGGATCCCCACTGAGCATCGAGTACGTGCCCGCCTAGTCGGCGTAACTCGCCTTCGATTCGTCCAGCATCGACGGGAGCGAGTTCAGTCTCAACGACTGCCAGCGCCTCCAAGCGTGCGAAAGGGGCCCGAGCAAGCGCCTCACTGGTTGTGCTTGAATAAGCCCGCACGAGGCCGCCGGCGCCCAGGAGAATTCCTCCGAAGTAGCGCGTCACGACGACCGTAACGTTCCATAGTTCATTGCGCTTGAGAACATCCAACATGGGCGTTCCAGCGGTTCCTGAGGGCTCTCCATCATCTGAGGAATGTTGAGAAGGTGAATGGCCTTCTTCTGCGATCATCCATGCCGAGCAGTTGTGGCGCGCCTGCGGATGGGCGTCTTTCACCGAATTAATGAACTCTCGGGCTTCTTCGGGTGTATCTGTTCTAGCGATCGATGCAATAAAGCGCGATCGCTTAATTTCAATCTCATGGGACAGGCGTGTGCCTGAAGCAAGCACTCGAAGAGAGGACATAGTGTCTTCATTGTTGCATGAGTGATTGCGAGCTCTGGGAATGAGACGAGCTTCGCACGAATAATTCCTTTGGAATATGCGTACTTTTGGCCCGTCGTGCTACAGTGGTCAGGTTGTCGAAAGTCATATCTGTATGACTGCGTATCTGAAAGATGCGCATCGACGCGGTAAAAACGTCAGAACTAGAAGAGGAGCGGTAGGGTCATGGCAGTTCCCAAGCGCAAGATGTCCCGAGCAAACACCCGCACTCGCCGGTCCGCATGGAAGGCCGATCTCACTGAGCTGAACACCATCAAGGTGGGCGGCCGTGAGGTGCGTGTTCCCCGTCGTCTGGCGAAGGCGTACAAGAACGGCCTGCTGGACGTCGAGGACTGATTCCTCCGTTCGCAAGTTTTTGTGAGCCCGGTACCGATTGGTACCGGGCTCACACTGTTATTACTCAGTCCGTGTTCTATCGTTGGCTTATGTGGCACGAACTTTTCCTCGACGCGCATTCGATTTTCCGGCTTTTCATCGGTATCGTGATCATCTCTGCTCACCTGACTTTGACAAAGAAACAGAGCCTCACCCAATTCACTTCCATTGACTTCATCGGAAACTTCATTCTGGGTGGAATCATCGGTGGTATTATCTATAACCACTCAGTTTCTACTTTCTCCTACATTGTGCTGCTGCTTGCAACCGTCGGGATGATTTCCCTCTTCAACTTCATTGCCTCCCGCTTTATGCCCGCACGGCAAATCGTCAAGGGCAAAGCGGTGACCATCATCAATCACGGCCATTTCGTCATTGATTCTCTCGATGATGCAAGCAGTAATTTTGACATCATTAATTTCACCGAAGAGCTTCGCTCGCGCGGGATTTTTTCAGTTGAAGATGTTGAGTTTGCACAGTATGGATCCAATGGCTCTTTGACAGTTGTCAAGAAGGGCGATGGACGCTTGAGCTACGTCTTAGTCTCGAAGGGACAGGTTGTTCAGGATCAACTTGAAGCCTCTGGCCAGAGTAAGGAATGGCTTACTAAGCAACTCGAACAACAGGGAATTAAGCTCGAAGACATTTTCTTTGCTGAGCTCGAGGGGCGCGAGAAATTTTATATCGTGATGAATGATATGACGGCTCGTTCTTCCACATTCAGCCTTGAGAGCTCGCAGGAAAATGCGGAGCAAAAAATGGATTAGGCGACTTCGTTAAGTCAGCTTTTCGCTGTCCTTTGAACAAGGAAAGTTAAGGTGGTGGG
>CALHID010000286.1 GCA_938030835.1 uncultured Actinomyces sp.
CAAACGCTTTCGGTTTCTGGAACTGGGTCGGCGGCCGTTACTCGGTAGATTCCGCAATTGGAACCTCTCTGGCAATCGCGATTAGCCCTGAGCACTTCGAGGAATTCCTTGGAGGCATGCGCACGATCGATCAGCATTTCGCTTCGGCAGCGCCCAAGGATAATGTCCCGCTCATCATGGGCCTGCTCAATGTCTGGTATTCAAACTTCTTGGGTGCCGACACCCACGCGGTGCTTCCGTACTCGCAGTACCTGCACCGTTTCCCCGCATACCTGCAGCAGCTCACCATGGAGTCAAATGGCAAGTCCGTGCGCCGCGATGGAAGCCCGGTCTTCTACGACACCGGCGAGGTCTTCTGGGGTGAGCCCGGAACGAATGGTCAGCACGCTTTCTACCAGCTGATTCATCAAGGAACCCGCATGGTTCCCGCAGATTTCATTGCCTTCGCACAGCCTTCGTGGCCCATTCGCGACGCTGATGCGGATATGCACGAGCTGTTCTTGTCGAACTTCTTCGCTCAGACCAAGGCCTTGGCTTTCGGTAAGACCGCAGAAGAGGTTCGCGCTGAAGGCACTGCCGAGGAACTGGTTTCTGCCCGTGTCTTCACCGGCAACCGTCCCACGACCTCGATCATGGCGCCCGCGCTGACCCCTTCAGTTTTGGGACAGCTCATTGCGCTCTATGAGCACATCACCTTCGTTGAGGGTGCTGTCTGGGGACTGGATTCCTTCGATCAGTGGGGTGTTGAGCTGGGCAAGGTTTTGGCCAAGCAGATTCTTCCCGCAATCGAGGGCGATCAGGCGGTCTTGGACCAACAGGATTCCTCAACTCGTTCGCTCATCGAGTTCTACCGCGCGAACCGCTGATATTGGACCGCTAAGTACGCGTCTGAGGGCCGTGGTCATTGCCGAGGCAGTGGCTGCGGCCCTCGCTTATGCGCGCAGTACCGCGTGGGTATATATCGCTAAGTACCTTGTACCTTGTACCTTGAAAGAATTAGAGGGCGTAAAGCCGGGAAAGCGATTTTAGTGTTGAAGGTGCTCGTGTTGTGCGTGAGAGATTGATTCGACCTGGAAGGTTGAATGAGCAATTTCAACGGGGAAATGGTGCATCGCGCATTCGTTCAGTGAGTGAATGATCTGATCTCGTTGGCTGGCGGTGACGGCCTCTGCGACCTCAATATGCGCGGTGACGGTGACCAGGTTTGAGGCTACTGAACTCACGTGAAGGTCGTGGACCTCCTCGACTAGCGGAATCGACAGCATGTGCTGGCGGACCTGTGCAAGATCGATTTCTTCGGGCACTTCCTCCATCAAAATGCGCAAAGTGCGAAGTAGTAACATGCAAGCTCGCGGAGCCATCAAGAGCGCGATGAAGATCGATGCCACGGCATCCGCGCGATTCCACCCACCGATCAATTCAACGCTTGCAGCAATGATGACTGCCAACGATCCCAAGGCATCGTTTGCCACCTCAAGAACGGCAGCGCGCATATTGAGTGATGCATGGCGTCCACCGATCAGCACTAAGAGTGAGAGTGCATTTGCCACCAAACCCAAAATTCCAACCCACAGCATGGGCGTTGCATGGACCTCGACGGGGGAGACTAAGCGCTGAATGCCTTCAATCGCAACCAAAAGACTGATGATGACCAACATGCCAGATTGGAAGGCTGCGGCAAGAACTTCTGATCGCGCCCACCCCCATGTCCGTCGGTTATCGCGGGGACGCAAAGCAAGAGTTGTCGCGATAAAAGCGATGACTAGCCCGGCAGAATCAACCGCCATATGTCCGGCATCGGCCGCAAGAGACAAAGAAGACGTGAAGAAAGCTGCAACAAGTTCTGCGATAAAGATCGTCACTGTAATTGCCAGCGCAATTGCAAGCCTCTTTCGAGAGGCAGCGTGCCCGTGTGAATGATCATGACCATGCGAATGCGTTGCGGATTCTGTGCTTTCTTCAACGCCGCTCAGTGACTCTGCACAGGGATCTTCCTTCACTCCGGGCAGACACGGAGCCGTCACATGTTCGTCTTGGGGAGAAGGAGTGAGTGAAGAATGCATAGGGCAAGCATAGTGCCCTGTCTTCACTGAAGACAGGGCACTGAGAGTTGACGGAGCTGGTGATTAGAGTGTCAACATCACCTTTGTTGCGCGTCGCTCGTCCATTGCGGCGTAGCCCTCGGCAGCCTGTTCAAGCAGCAGGACTAAGTCGAAGACGGCACCCGGATTGATCTCACCGCGGTAGATCAGGTCGATCATGGTGGGCAGGTACTTGCGCACGGCAGCGGGACCGCCAAACATGTGCACCTCGGCACCGAACATGCGACCCATATCCAGGGAAACGCCGTGGGGAACGCCCACGAATGACAGGTGGCCACCGGGGCGCACGCAGCCCAGGGCTTGGTCAAACGATGCCTCGTTGCCCACCGCCTCGACGACGCCGTCAGCGCCCAGGCCGTCGGTCAGTTCTTTGATGCGGGCGATGCCCTCCTCGCCGCGCTCTTCGACGATGTCAGTTGCGCCAAATGTGCGGGCCAGTGCCTGACGATCCGCGTGGCGCGACATCGCGATAATGCGGGACGCGCCCAGCTGTTTGGCGGCGATGATCGCACCCAAGCCCACGGCACCGTCGCCCACGACAACAATGGTCTTCCCTGGAGCGGCCCCGGCCTCGTCAGCGGCGAACCAGCCGGTGCCGAGGACGTCGGAGGCGGCCAGGAGCGAGGGGAGCTGCTCGGGTGTGGGAGCCTGAGGAACCTTCACCAGCGTGCCGTCGGCGAGGGCCACTCGGGCGTACTCGGCTTGGGTGCCACCTGCGCGCATGCCGACGAAGGCGTCGCCTTGGGCTGCAGCGGTCGTGCAGCGCGAGGGGTAGCCGGAGCGGCAGGTTGCGCACTCGCCGCAGGAAATGCAGAAGGAACCGACGACGAAATCGCCGGGCTTGACGGTTGTGACATCCTCGCCCACTTCGGTGACGGTGCCGACGTACTCGTGGCCCATGCGCTGCTCGTGGACGGGCTGAGCGCCGCGGGAGGGCCACAGGTCCGAGCCGCAGATGCAAGTGCTTGATGATGGCGTCCGTGGGCTCCAGGATGGTCGGCATCGGCATCTCTTCGACGGTGACGTTGCCGGGTTCGTGCATGACTACAGCGCGCATGGGACTCCTTGGGTAGAAGGATCTATCTCCATAAAGCTAGTTCGTCAATGGCTGTGTCTGCAGTTGATAGATTGCGATTTCACTGAAGGCAAAGGATCCTCTCCCAGCCTGCCGATTCGCAAGCAAGTACACTGAAGCCCATGGCTTTCACTGTTACCAGCGTTAATGTCAATGGAATCCGCGCCGCCCACCGCAAGGGCATGATGGAGTGGCTCGATGCCAACCCCTGTGATGTTCTTCTTCTCCAAGAAGTCCGTGCAGATGAAGAGATCGCCACTGAACTGCTGGGCGATTCATGGGAAAGCATCATTCTTCCCTGCCGAATCAAGGGACGCGCTGGCGTTGCAGTTGCAGTGCGCAAGGACAGTGCTCGTATCAGTGGAGAAGCACGCCTTTTCCTTGATGACCAGGAAACTGACGTTGATTCGGGACGCTGGCTAGAAGCAGTGGTTGAAACCAAAGCGGGGCGCGTCCGCGTTGTTTCGGCGTACTTCCACTCCGGCGAAAAAGACACCCCCAAGCAGGACGCGAAGA
>CALHID010000287.1 GCA_938030835.1 uncultured Actinomyces sp.
ACACCTACATGGCTGAGAAGTTCACCGGTGTCGAGGGCTCGACTGTTCCGTTGTCCGAGACCATCGAGGCCTTCAAGCGTATTGCTGAGGGCTACTACGATCAGGTCCCGGAGCAGGCCTTCTACAACATTGGTGGCATCGACGATCTTGAACGTCGTTGGCACGAGATCGAGAAGGATAACTGACGTGCCTGCCACCGAGAAGTTGCAGGTCGAGATCGTTTCACACGAAGGCAGGCTTTGGCACGGTAGTGCATCTCAGGTCAGCTTTCCGGCAACGGATGGCTCCATCGGTGTGCTTCCTGGACGGCAACCTGTTCTTGCGGGTCTTGTTCCTGGACGTGTGAGTATCACGACTGAGCAAGGAGTTGTTGACTTCGATATCGATAAAGGTCTGGCTTCAGTAGATTCCGACTTTATTACGATTGTCGTGGAACACGCCTCCCAGATGTGAGTGAGCGGTGTGCGGGCTTAAACTGTCCGCACACCCTCATTTTCTTCAGGAGGTTTTCATGGTTGTGCTGAACATTATCGTGATGCTCCTCCTTGCCCTTTTCGTCGGATGGCTGCTTCTGAATCTGCGCGCGCGTCATCTCGATCAACAAGATGGTGCTTTTCGGGCGTGGGCGCGACTTGATTCGCATTCCGGATGGATGTCAGGAATCGGTCAATATCAGGGCGACCGCCTGTGTTGGTATCGCTTGGTTGCCCCTTCATTGAAACCGCATGTTGTCCTTCCCCGACATGGACTTGAAGTCTCCCTTCCCCTGCAACGCTCAACCGATGGATCAATGGTTGAGGTCCGCTTGACATCAGGGGATGTTTTTCTGGACATCGCAGTTGAACCACTGACCTATAACGGGCTTGTGTCCTGGGGAGAATCCGAGCCTCCCGCAATCGAACATGGCTCTACGCTCTAGTTTTATTCCCACGACACTGCCAGTTCCCGAAAGGTAAGCTTTTGCGCGTTCTTATCGCTTCATGCACGGTCGATTACTCAGGCCGCCTCAGTGCCCACCTTGACCGCGCAATTCGCCTTATTATGCACAAGGCGGATGGCTCTGTGCTGATCCACTCTGATGGTGGTTCGTATAAACCGCTGAATTGGATGAATGCTCCTTGTACAGTCACCACTGAAATCCCCGAAGAAGGGGAAGAGCTGGATGGTGTGACCCAGGTTTGGCAGGTCCAATCTGATAAGACTGATGACCGACTAGTTATTCGCATTCACGAGATCATCAGTGACGTCACTGAAGAGTTTGGTATCGATCCGGGACTCGTCAAAGACGGTGTCGAAACCCACCTTCAAGAACTCTTGGCGCAGCAGGTTGCGCAGGTACTGGGCGAAGGATGGGAACTGGTACGTCGTGAGTATCCCACTCCCGTTGGTCCAGTTGACCTGCTTGTCCGTGATCCGCAGGGGCTGCCCGTTGCAATCGAGGTTAAAAGGCGCGGAGGAATGGACGGCGTTGATCAGTTAACGCGCTATCTGTCCCTTTTGGGCCGCGATCCTTTGCTTGACGGGATTAGAGGGATCTTTGCTGCTCAAGAGATTACGCGACAGGCTCGTACTTTGGCTGAAGATCGCGGTATTGACTGCCTCATTCTCGATTACGACGCCATGCGAGGTTTTGACGATCCCGATTCCCGTCTCTTCTAATGACTCAAGCTGCACTCAGTCTGAGCTTGGCGCGAATTATTAGCCAAGGCCTCGTTGAGGAAACGGCTGCGGATGATCCCATTGCCGCGGTCGACAATATGCTTGCTCTGCAGGCGCAACTTCCTTCTTCAATTCCGTGGGCGATTAATCTACGTGTTAAACAGCCTTCTGTTAGCGCAATCGATGAGGCCTTTGAGTCTGCTGGGCTTGTACGTTCGTGGCCTATGCGCGGAACAATCCATGTCACCAGCGCAAAGGACCATCATTGGCTGCGTCAGGTGCTTCAGCATCGGTATCGCGCGTGGATGCGCTCCTTTGAGGAAGAGGGATTGACGCGCGCGCGTATTGAAGAAGCTGCTCAGGTCGCATATTCGTGCATTGCCTCGGCGGGACCTCAAAGCCGTGAAGAACTCTGCGCGGCCTGGGAGCAGGAAGGGATCCGAACGGGTACGCGTCCGCAACGCGAGGCAGCCCTGCGAGCGGGGGAGAAGGGGACTTTCCTTGACCGCCGTAATCTTTTCCTTGCATTGCATATTGAGGGTTTCCTAGTTGGCGGTCCTAGGCGGGGTAATTCCTTCCTTTTTTGTGATGCGAGGCCTTTACCCGTTGCTGAAGGGGTCGCCCAGGGAGAAGCCGATCACGAGGCCGCGCTGGCGGAGCTTGCGCGTCGCTATGCTTGGGGGCACGGCCCGGTCAGTGTCGAGGATTTTTCTCGCTGGACATCACTAACGAAACGTGAGTCTCGGGCTGCTCTGGAACGCGCAACGCGTTTAAAGGGAAGCGAGCGCCCCATTGTGCTTGGTGAATCTGGATATCACCGTGTTGATCTTGACTCGCTGTTGAGCCGCTGCGGAGATGAAGCACGAGCACTGATTTCTTGTCCCTCCTTTGATGAAATCCATGTGGGATATGCAGACCGCACTAGCTTGGCAACGCAGAAGGCAGAGCGGGCAATTTGCCCCGCAAAGAATGGGATGTTTCGGCCGATTGTTATCAAAGACGGCCGGGTGATTGCGGTACAGGATCCGCGCAAAGGATATGCGTTCTTGGATTCGATGCGAGACGAATACGATCAATCTCTGCTGAAAGAAGCTGAAGAAATCGGTGAATATTTGAGCGGCAAATAAGTGATCGTGCAGCTGAAAATGTGCGAAAATATTCGTATGGATTCACAAGTTATGCGAGGCCGCATCGTCCTGAAAGATTCCATCATTGAAGATGGCATCATCACCGTTGAAGGCCAATTTATTTCTCATATTTGCCCGGCATCTGATTTTTCTGGCGAGCTTCCGGAATCAAGTGGCTCTACTTTCCTTCCGGGACTTGTCGATGTGCACTGCCACGGAGGTGGTGGGGAGTCTTTCCCGAATGCAACGACTCCCGAGGCCGCAATGCAAGCCGTCATGGAACACCGTCGTCACGGTACGACCTCCTTGGTTGCTTCGTGCGTCACCGCTGATGCTGACACCTTGAAAGCACGTGCTCGCACTTTAGCTTCGCTTGCTGAAAAGGATGAAATCGCTGGTATTCACTTCGAAGGTCCCTTCGTTTCCCACGCGCGTTGCGGTGC
>CALHID010000288.1 GCA_938030835.1 uncultured Actinomyces sp.
AATCATCAGCCAACCTCACGGTGGTCATACGCGAGTCACGCGACTGCTGTACGACACCGGTCACGATCTGACCGGTCTTGCCGGCAAAGTCACCCAAAACACGCTGATCATCAGCATCGCGCAGGCGCTGCATAATGACGGAACGTGCTGTGGATTGTGCAATGCGGCCGAAGTTCTTGGGGGTGTCATCGAACTCGCCGATGGGGTTGCCCTCTTCGTCTTCTTCGGTGGCCATAACGGTCACGCGACCCGTGCGCTTATCGATCTCGATTCGAGCCTTTGCAATTGCGCCGGGGATGTTGTGGTACGCCTTCAGCAATGCCTCTTCGATGGCATCAACAAGGGTATTGAGCGATACCCCTTTCTCATGTTCGACCATTCGCAGGGCGGTCATATCGATTTCCATAGCGTCCCTCATTCCCACGAGCCGAAGTCGGCGCGCGAACGCGCCTTCTTGATCTCGTCATATGCAATTGTGTGGCTTTCAGCGCCAGTATCTACAGTAGCGCCTTTATCGTCGGCATTGCTGACCCGTCCCACAAATTTGTCACCATTTCGCATCTTGACGCTGACCAATCCGCCAATTTGGCGCTTCCAATGGTCAGGTTTCTTCAATTCGCGTTCGAGACCCGGAGTGGAAACCTCCAGCATGTATGCGTCAGCAATCGGGTCAGCGGCATCCATAGTTTTGGAGATCGCGCGTGAGATATCCGCGAGCGCATCCGAGGACAGCCTTTCGCTTCCCAGGGGCTCTTCGACGGTGATTCGGCAGACCAGGGCGCCATTCTGCTTAAGAATAGTCACCGCATCAAGTTCGGCTCCGGCCCCGGTGACAATACCTTCAACCAGCGCACGGACTTGTTCTTCAATCTGTGTGGGTGCCACCTTCACTCCTTCACGCGACACGGTATTCTAGGCAATCGTACTCGTCTTTTGACCATGGGATGATGTTGTTGTGAAACACCCGAAACTCTTCACTGCGTTCGTCGCTGCCTGCGCTCTTTGCCTTGGAGCGTGTGGAATCCACGTGGAATCCCCCAGTAGCCTGCCCGCTTTGACCGGTTTCGCACTCTCCCGTGACACCTCTGCGCGTACCGAGGCCGCGGCCGCCGACCGCGCGCATTCCCTTGCTTCCCTTGCCACCCAGTGTGCCTCGTGTTCTTCCGCTCTCGAGGCCGTAGCGACAAGTTCCCGGGAACGCTTGGAATTCCTCGGAGGAGTATGGGAGCCCTGGAAGGGCCGCGAGGATGCCGCTTCACTCCCCCAACCCGAGCAGGTTGCTGAAGCTCCCTACACGGTGAAGGATTTCGTCTCCTGGCTGGTCATCTCGGCTCGTCGAGATCTTCAGACTGCGGCAAACCCGACCATGACCTCCAGCGAAGAGGCACGCCAGCTTGGCGCAGTCGCGCTGGGGCGCTACGCCTCGGCAGTGCAATTGGCTAATGCCTACGCGATCGACCTCGATGAGGGCGAGCACGATGTTGATGCGCTGGCCCAGCGCCTGATTGGCCAAAGCGGAAAGACGCCTTCGTGGATTGTTCGCACCGGCACCTCTTCGGATTTAGCGCTCCCCCAGCCTTCGCAGACGACTTCTGCTTTCGCGAACTCGGAACAGGCCGCTCAGACAACAGCCAATTGGGATTGCATCGCACAGACACTTCCGAAGTCCGCAGCGACAACCGAGGACTTCTCATCTGCAGAAACCATTGAAAATGCCCTCCTTGATCGGGCTTCACGTTCCTTGGAACGCGGAAGCAAAGACACGCGCCAGCTGCGCTGCTCGATGCCTGATCATTCCCCCGCTTCTCTTGCTCAAGCATCAATGCGTGCGGATATTAACCTCTTCGCTTCAGACTCCCAGGATGTGCGACTTTTCGGCGCTCGCGCCGCACTGGATGATGTTCGCCTGTGGACACAAGCTCCCGGGGTTTCGATTCCAGCGGTGGTGACACTGCAATGAGCACGCAAACTGAAAATACAAAACTGGCCTGGCAAGACATTGTTCCCACAGGGGATGCCAATTCGCCCCATATTGAGCTTTCCGATTCGCGGATTCTGGTTTCGGGGAGTTTTG
>CALHID010000289.1 GCA_938030835.1 uncultured Actinomyces sp.
TCCGCGATATGCACTTGACGAAGAGCAGCGGATTTGGCGTGATTGCGGAGTTCCTGAAAACCATATACGTCGGTCATTCAGCGACGAAACGGCGAGCCTACTTGGAATTAGGAGGAATGCATGAACGTTTTCGAAGCCCAAGGTATTCGTAAAACCTATGGGGAAACGAAGGCGGTGGATGGGGTTGATCTATCACTGTCAGCGGGAGAGATCGTGACGATCCTAGGCCACAACGGCTCTGGAAAGACTACTTTTCTTGAGTGCGTTGAAGGGCTGCGTAAACCAGATGCTGGCACCGTTACTCTGTGCGGTAAGGTGCACGCTTATGGTTCCCCACTACCTGAAGGAGTGGGCGTTCAGATGCAGCAAGAACAACTGCCACCCCGAATAAAGGTCCGCGAGGCGCTCAGCCTCTTCGCGAGCATTTACGGCGTTGACGGCCCACCCCCCGACCTGATGCAAGCAATGACAATTGAGACGATCGCAGGCAAGCGCTTCGATACGCTCAGTGGCGGACAGAAACGTCGTGTGAGCCTCGTACTGGCCTTCATGGGCGACCCGCGAATCGTCTTCCTCGATGAACCAACGGCGGGGCTGGACCCAGAGGCGCGCTCAGCACTCGTCGCTGTGCTCAAGGACCGACGGGACCGGGGCCTCACGGTGTTGGCAACACTACATGAGGTTGACCACGCGGCAGACCTCGCGGACCGAATCTTAATCATGGCACGCGGTCGTGTTCGCCGTGAGGGCACGGTTGATAGCCTCATGTCAACTCTGGGTGCCGACGCGTGCGTCGTGCTACCCCGCGGAACAGATCAAGCGCCATGGCAGGCCGCCGGACATATCCAGCTCAGCCCGGAGGGGGCTCTGCTGGTGTTCGGAGATCGGTCGAACCTCGAACGGGCAGTTCAGAACAGTCCCAGTGGCCGCACGGCAGTGTTGAGGCCCACCAATCTGGGGGACGTCGTGACGCGTGAAGCGCAGAAAGCTGAGGAGGAAGAATGAACGGTTGGCGATCAACATGGGCGCTGTTCCGTGTGGAAACCCTTTTGTTCCTTCGGGAGCCATTCGCGGTTTTCTTCTCACTCGCGTTCCCACTAATTCTACTCCTCTTCGTAGGATCGATCGGTGGCACAGAAGAATTGCCGGCGGGCGGTCGTTTCATTGATGCCTATATGGCGACAATGATTGGTGTTACCGCAGCAAACGTAGGTCTCATGGGGATGTCGATTCATATTGCAGAGAACCGGGGGCAAGGTGTGCTGAAGCGCTATCGTCTGTCGCCGGTCCCGTCCAGCGCATACTTCATCGCGCAGTTTTGCACAGCGGCGGTCGTCGTCGCAATCTCGATCGTCGCATTGGCAGTGGTTACCTTGGTTGTTTACGGACCGGCTCCGCATGCCAACTGGCCGATGCTGCTAGTGGTATCAACTATTTCACTTTATGTCACCATGAGTATCGGGCTCTGTTTGGGGGGGCTTGCAATGCCCGTGCGAAGCGTCCAAGTTGTGTCGGCTGCTATGTTCTTTCTGATGTTTTTCAGCAGTGGTGCCGCACTCCCACGTGAGTCCTTCCCCGGCTGGCTGCAGACAGTTTCAGAGTTTAATCCCCTCACGATTCTTAACCAAGCACTCATGGACGCCTATCTCGGGCAACAATTTTCGTGGTGGCGTCTAGTCATTTTGATAGTTGCTACCATCATTTTGAATCTAATCACGGTTCGAACGTTCGACTGGGAAGGAAGTAACTCGTGATTTCTAGTGATCAATTGCCCACCGTTACTAGTGGGGTCGGGGATGATTCCATGATTGTCAGGACGTTCAATCGCCGTCGACCGGTCATCAAGCCCACTGTGAATGATGATGAGTATCATGCGCTAGTGGAGACGGAGTCATTGTATGCTCCGAGTACCTTCACTCAGCTCCTCACAACGTATTTTCGCCCGGCTTCTGGTGCAGGGCTACACGTCGGTCATGGTCAGTACTTTGACTTTGACCATATTTCAAGTAAGATACTCGGCGTTGCTGGGCTTAATTCATCCTATGCTAGCCAGGTCTACCGTGGCGGTAAGGGCATTAATCTGCACGACATGTACGTGCCCTCCATGGGTGAGTAAGCTGTCCGAATTGGATCGTGGAATCGGAAAGTCGGAATTCTACCTGCAGAACCTTGACTTTTTCGAATTCCCCGTGTTGACGGCCATCGAGTTTGATCACTGGTTGAAGGATTTGCGCTACAACGCTGGTGACGGGGTGGGAGCAAGTCCCGATGCGGCGATGCGTTCTGCGCTCGGTGAGTACTGTCAGTCAGAACGCTCCTTGCGCATTTGTCAGCTGGCTGACAAATGGCAGTTTGAAATTGCTTTAAAGCGGCTATTTGGAATACATGCCGATGCTAAGCCTTACGAATTCGACCGATTCGTCCAAGCGATCACGTTCTATGGGTATCAACAGAATCAGAAGAAGGCTGACTGGTACTTCAATGGTGGTGGTGAAGTGAAACTGAGTGAATTGTATGCCCGATGTGACGCTGTGGAACCTGACTCGGTTAAGCGTATTCACTTAGCGATGCAGTCTCGTGGCATAGATCCGATTATGTTTGACTTCACTCCCCGTGCTTTTGCGCAGACTAAGGTATGGAAGGCTTTTATTCCTGAATTGTCCCAGCCCTACCCTCCGCAGTCGCCCGCGCTGGGACACCCTCGGTACTTGAAATGTCCCGTTGATGCAGGTTATCGCGATCATCCCATTGATCAGGCGGATCTCCTCCAAGATCCGCTTCCCTATCCGTAAGGAGTTTGCTCATGCTTGACCCAGTCGAAAACTCTATGACGACCTCTGCTCAGAATAAAGCAAGTCTGCATGGTCAGATCGCGCCTCTCATGACGCTTGCATCAGCTACGGCAGCCGTTCGTGTGGGTACACTTGCGGCTCTCATCCCGGGGTTGGTAGCAGCTCATGTTGGAACTGGAACTTGGTTGACGCTAGCCCTGCACATCGCTGGTGCGCTGGCAACAGTTGTTGTGATTCTCGTTCAATCCCGTGTTGGTTTGCTGATTGCTGTCCTCTTCACCGGCTACTCCACGGTGGTCCTGGCGCTGAATGCTCCCAATGGCGCTCTGAGTTCAGTGACGTGGATCATTGGTGGCTTAACTTTGCTGATGACCCTCGCATCCTCGCTAACAGTACGGCGGAAGCAGAATCTGTTATGGCCAGTCTGGACCGCACTATTAGGCGTGATCGTGGGATTCGTGGTGTTGTCAATCCTGCGTTGATAACCGGCTCTTCACAATTGAGGGTGTCGGGGTGGCGTTCGGGGTTGGGCGTGTCGTGGCCGGGTAGGGGAGGTCTTCCGCTGATGGGGGTTCCTACACCGTCCATCTGAAAGACCTCGACATGCCCAATTCGAGCAGAGTCAAGGCGGCGGCATCACGTTCACCGTAGAGGTTGCGCAGTGTTCCCTGCCCCGTCGCAGGGTTGTACGTTTCTGGGTAGAAGTAGGATTCCCAGGTGTCGTACATCATAGCGACGTGGGCTTGCTATTTGTGTTCTGCAAGAGGCGCTTAACCATCGCCCGTGAACGGCGCTGGTACTCGCTGCGATCAATCAGCCCGAGCGCGTAGTCTGTCAGGTTTTCGACGTGCTCACGGGTGGGTTCAAAGCCTTCGTGCCATGCTGCTGCGAGGGCTTGCCGCACGGAGTTGCGTTCACGTACGTCGAGGCGGTCGAAGAGTTCTGGCCAACGGTCTTCAAAATCAAAAATCTCAGACATGAGGGGTCTCCTGTGACGACGCCTCCCATTATACACCAGCCTAAGCTCAACTTATTACCAACCGGTCCAACTCAGGCGTGCCCCTATCCTAGGCGCACTCTCTTGACCTTCGCGCACCACAGCAGCTATCCTGGACACTAGGACAAGGGCTGAAATGGGCCTTCCACTTTCGGGTGGTTGGTGACCGCGAAACCCGGTGATCAAGTGCCCAAGGACTAATAGCCTTCGTGGCGGCAGACTGATACCGTGTCCTGCAAACCCCCTTCCCTATGGGTTGGGGGTTTCTTGGTTCTTCGCATTGTGGGGTGTGGGGGTGGTGTTCGAAGCGTCCCGGGGATCGTGGACAGTGTCATGGGACGACGACTGAACACAGGAGTTCGCCTTGGGAGCCTCATCAACCAAAACTCGCATGCAATTCGGGTGCCCGAACTTTGTGCAGCACCCGAAAACGTTGCAATTCCGGGCTATAGGCGCAAACGTGGTGCTTTAGACGGCGTGTCGTGGGTCTAGTGGGCG
>CALHID010000290.1 GCA_938030835.1 uncultured Actinomyces sp.
GTAGACGAGTTCACCGGCATGTTCGACCGCGCGCACCGTGATTTCATCCTTGCTTCCCACCGGACGAGGCCGCAGAACAGCACGCGCCGCTTCGAGAGCGGGCAGGTGGGCCCGGTGTTCTTCGACAAGACGCGCAAGCGCAAATGAGAATTCCTTCAGGCCTTCGTGGCTTACTGCTGAGACCTCAAAAATTGGCCAACCGAAGACCTCAAGCTCAGGCTTGGTAATCTCCGCCAAGTCCTTGCCATCAGGGATATCGATCTTGTTCAGTGCAATCACACGAGGACGCTGCATCAGGGGAACATAGCCCTCAATCTCTCCCAGATCGCCCTCGTATGCAGCGAGTTCTGCTTCAATTGTTCGCAGATCGGAAACCGGATCTCGATCAACTTCAAAGGTCGCAGTATCCAAGACGTGCACAATAACTGCGCAACGCTCAATATGGCGCAGAAAGTCTAGACCAAGTCCCTTACCAGCAGAAGCACCGGGAATAAGCCCGGGAACATCGGCAACAGTGAAACGTGCTTCTCCAGCTTGGACAACACCCAAGTTTGGAACGAGGGTCGTGAAGGGGTAGTCGGCAATCTTTGGACGCGCTGCAGACATCGCAGCGATTAACGAAGATTTTCCAGCTGAGGGGTAACCAACAAGGGCAACATCTGCAACGGACTTCAACTCCAGAACAACATTGTGTTCTTCGCCGGGTTCCCCCAGGAGAGCGAAACCGGGAGCCTTACGCTTCTTCGAAGCAAGGGCAGCATTTCCCAGACCACCGCGGCCACCTTCGGCTACGACAAATTGAGCTCCAACCCCCGTAAGGTCAGCAAGGAGCTCACCGCGAGTCGACTTTACAACGGTGCCATCCGGGACAGGAAGAATCGTATCCGCACCATTTCTTCCCTGACGGAAATCGCCCATGCCCTGGGTTCCATTTTCCGCGCGCTGGTGCGGGTTCCGGTGGTAGGTCAGCAGAGTCGTGACCTGGGGGTCGACTTCAAGGATGACAGAGCCGCCATTGCCACCGTTTCCACCGTCTGGTCCTCCCAGCGGCTTAAACTTTTCGCGTTTCACCGAGGCAACGCCATGGCCGCCGTTGCCTCCCTGGGCGAAAATCGTAACTCGATCGACAAAGCTTGCCACTGTGGTCTCCAGTCTTGGCCAGTGCGCGCCAGCGCGAATCAGGATAGTGAAAAGGGGCATCCGGCCTTGTGCCGGACGCCCCCAATCAGCGGTCGGTCTCAGGCAGAGACCGGCTCAACGATGTTGACAACCCTACGGTCACGACGGGTTGCGAACTCAACCGCACCCGCGCGCAGCGCGAAGAGGGTGTCGTCCTTGCCACGACCAACGCCCTCACCGGGGTGGAAGTGGGTGCCGCGCTGACGAACGATAATTTCGCCGGCGTTTACCAGCTGGCCGCCGTAGCGCTTGACGCCCAGTCGCTGGGCGTTCGAGTCGCGGCCGTTGCGGGAGGAGCCAAGGCCCTTCTTATGTGCCATCTCGACGTCTACTTTCTATATCGAACGGTTCAGGCGATCTCAGTGATCTTGACAACCGAGAGCTTCTGGCGATGGCCCTGACGCTTACGGTAACCGGTCTTGTTCTTGTACTTAATAATGGAGATCTTCGGGCCCTTAGCAGAGTCAACAACCTCTGCCTTGACCGTGACCTTCTCCAGTGCGCTGGGCTCGACGGTGATTGCATCGCCATC
>CALHID010000291.1 GCA_938030835.1 uncultured Actinomyces sp.
TGGGGTTATCCTTCGGGGTGGTCAGAAAGCACCGAGCGCCAAAAGGTGCATTAAGACCAGTTGACAAGGCGGTCGAAGCAGCACGCACCGACCTGTGTCAGAAAGCACCGAGCGCCAAAAGGTGCATTAAGACCTGGGCCTCGACTGGGATGAGGGCGTCGGTAAGGGTGTCAGAAAGCACCGAGCGCCAAAAGGTGCATTAAGACCCCAACGACGAGCCCCGTTGAGAGTCATTCGCGCCTCCGTCAGAAAGCACCGAGCGCCAAAAGGTGCATTAAGACAGGGCGGCATTGAACCGGGCTTCAGTGTCGGAGCCGGGTCAGAAAGCACCGAGCGCCAAAAGGTGCATTAAGACAGAGCGTCGCGTGCGCTGGTGTAGGTGTCGGCTGCATGTCAGAAAGCACCGAGCGCCAAAAGGTGCATTAAGACCTGACGACTCAGACCAACACGCTCCAGATCCGTGTCTGTCAGAAAGCACCGAGCGCCAAAAGGTGCATTAAGACGCAGCACGCTGTGCGCCCACAATGTCCACGAGACTCCCGTCAGAAAGCACCGAGCGCCAAAAGGTGCATTAAGACGTTCTTGGAACTCGTTAAAGTAATGTTTCATCTCGGTTCGTCAGAAAGCACCGAGCGCCAAAAGGTGCATTAAGACCGTTGAAAGCCGCCTGCGCAGCCTCCGCCAATTTCGTGGCGTCAGAAAGCACCGAGCGCCAAAAAGTGCATTAAGACCCGCCAAAGAAGAAAGCGATCAGGAACACGATTGCGAAAGTCAGAAAGCACCGAGCGCCAAAAGGTGCATTAAGACACCGAGTCACCGTCAGATATCATCGGTACTTTTTTGGATGTCAGAAAGCACCGAGCGCCAAAAGGTGCATTAAGACCCAGGACAGATCGCCGTCAGAACTGAATCGCGTTTCAGCCTGTCAGAAAGCACCGAGCGCCAAAAGGTGCATTAAGACTAATCTTCAGTGTTGATTTCCCACGTGTTCGACCCTTGAGTCAGAAAGCACCGAGCGCCAAAAGGTGCATTAAGACAGCGTGTAGGTCAGGTTCTCGCCAACCTTGTATCCGTGTCAGAAAGCACCGAGCGCCAAAAGGTGCATTAAGACTTTATGGGGGCCGTCGCCCCGTCTCGCCAGCTGAACCCCGTCAGAAAGCACCGAGCGCCAAACGGTGCATTAAGACCGCACAACGACGACAGGTGCTTGCGCGTACTTCAGTGAGTCAGAAAGGACGAAGCGCCAAAAGGTGCATTAAGACTTGGCAATCCACTTGATGCCCCAGCCAATTGTCCCGTTGGTTAGAAAGCACCGAGCGCCAAAAGGCGCATTAAGGCTTGGGCACCTGTCCACTCGCTCGCGTGTAACGGCCTGTCAGAAAGCACCGAGCGCCAAAAGGTGCATTAAGACCGGGGGTCTCAGACGAACGCTCGTCACCTGCTCTCGTCAGAAAGCACCGAGCTCCAAAAGGTGCATTAA
>CALHID010000292.1 GCA_938030835.1 uncultured Actinomyces sp.
TCTCGAAGCGCTTGCTGTGCCAGTTCATGCTGATCCGGTTGAGTCGCATATCAATGCGCTTGTTGATGCCGCGCCTCGCCTGAGCGATGATCAGATTGCACGCCTCCGCCTCGCTCTTGGAGGTGTGCTATGAGCGACACAAACGAAAGCCCCCGCATCCAGGGGGACACGGGGGCCGTCGAGTTCAACGTCCATCCTACCATCGAAGACGACGCCATCGAAAGCCTGATGCACCTCATCGACAAGGGCGCGTTGATCACCCCGAGCGACTTCTACTCCCTCGTCTCGGAGACGGTGATCCGCTGGGCGAACGCCGAGGGTCTGACGGGGCGCAACCGTGGCCGTCGCATGGATCGCAAGGCGTTTGATTTGATCCGTAACTTCCTCGCGATCATCAAGGCGAACAAGGGTAGCTGCGTCGTCAGGAGCGCGCCGGAGAACCTGACACCGTTCATGCTCGCGCAGTTCATCGCCTCCGAGCATCGCGTGGTGCTCGTCGGTGAAGAGACAGATGAGGTCTCGAAGATGCCCCTCATGCGGTACCACTCTTCAGGCCGCTTCGAGGGCACGTATCGCGAGATCACTGAGCGCGAGGGGGTGCGCAACCTTCTGAGTTCGTACACGAAAACCGCGAACACGTATCTCGTGAACGAGGTCTACGCGCAGCTGCGTTCGCTCGCGCCGATGGTCGCCGAGTGCACGGAGCCGCACCTCGTCCCGGTGGGTAACGGCATCTACAACGTTGAGACTCGCACGCTCGAAGCGTTCTCGCCAGATCGCGTGTACTTGACCAAGTGCATGACCGCCTACAACCCGAATGCTGTCTCCCCGATCCGCACGTTGAAGGACGGCTCGCCCTGGGAGTTCAACTCGTGGTTGGCGGACCTCTTCACGGGCGATATGGAACGGGTCGCGCTCGTCTGGCAGACGATCACAGCTGCCCTTCGGGTTCATAAAAACTACGACAAGGCGGTCTGCTTCTACTCGTCTAAGGGTGAGGGCGGCAAGGGCTCGTGCTCTTGAAGGAGCTCGTAGGGGCTGGTAACTGGGCCTCTGTGCCCCTCAAGAAGTTCTCTGACCGGTTCGGCACGGAGCCGCTCTTCGGTAAGTCTGCGGTGTTTACTGATGAGAACTCGGTGAGCGTTTTCACTGAGACAGCGAGCGACTTGAAGCAGTACATCACCCACGAGGTCATCACGATCGACCGGAAGAACCAGCGTGCCGTCCAGTGGCGACCTCGCGGAATCATGGTCCAGTGCCTCAACGACCTGCCCGAGTTCGCCGACAAAACTGACTCGTTGTGGCGACGGTTCGCGTTCCTGCCGTTCGACAAGTGCTTCACGGGAGCTCGGGACTCGTCCATTAAAGACAAGTTCATGCGTGATCCTGAGGTCCTGGAATACGTCCTCAAAGTCGCCCTGGAGCAGCCCGACTTCGACGACTTCATCGTCGGAACGAAGGCCGTCGAGCTCGGTGAAGACGTCAAGCTCAACAACGATCCTGTGCGTGCTTGGTGGAGCGAGAACTCGCACCGACTGGTGTCCAATGTTCTACCTGTCGAGTTCTTGTTCGCGACGTTCGTCGCTTGGTTCAAGCAGACGAATCCCTCGGGTCATGTGATCTCCCACCGCAAGTTCCGAGATCGTCTGAAGGTCATCCTCGACGGCGAGAGCACACCCCACTTCAGACTCATGGGACGCGACGAGAACCCCGTCATGTGGGGTCAGTACTGGGACGATGAACCGCTCGCCAAAGAGTACGGCTACGACTTGGGAATCGAGTGGGGGGATACGTCCACTGGGCACCCGCGCTTCTTTGAGAACCGCCCTCGGGGTCGTGGCCTCGTTCGTCTTCAGCCGATCAACACCATCTAGCCCTCACGCCGGGTTGGCACCGGCATTTATACGAAAGAGAAAGGAAAACTCATGAGCAAAAAAGCAAGCAAAATTCGCGAGGAAGTCAAGGTCAAAACAGCAGAGGAAATCCGCGCTGAACTTGACACAAAAAAACTCCGAAGCACGCGCTCTCCGAAGGGCACTGAAGGAGGCAGAGGAGAGGGAACTTGTGTCCGCAAAAATGGCTCTCGGTGAAGCTGTTGCCGGTGCTCTATTTGTGGACAAGACAGACGCAATTTTGGCTCTTGTTCAGGTCGTGAACAAGCCTGAAATTGCGGACGATTTGCGTCGTGTTCTTGGTGTGAATAACACCGAGAACGACGCCTCGGAGGAGCCGGAGGGTGAGGCCCAGTGGGCCTCACCTGAAGGCGACGACCAGCCGGGCAGTGACGATGCGCCAGCATCGTTCTGACCGGTGTTGGGGACAGAGGGAAGAACCGAGCGAGCGCAGGTTCGACCTCAGTCCCCGGCCCTCCGCAGGAGCCCCGTGACACTGGAACGAAGTGCAAGTGTCTTTACGGGGTTAAAGACACTATGTCTTGCCGGGTAGCGAAGCGAGGGTACCGGTGAGACATAGTGTCGTTCGCCGGGGCGATGGGTTGGGCAGCGAAGCCGGGTCCCGACCCATCGTTCTGGCGATGCAGTGTGGTCACAAAAAGGGGCAACGAGCGTAGCGAGTCGGGGTCCCCGTTTGTGGACATGCTGCGTAAACGAACGAGTGAATGAAATGAACGAGAGAGTGAGGGAAAAAATGAGCAACGTAGTTGGCCGTACTGGCTTCCATGTCACGCATACGAAGTCAGTTAGTGAGCGGGGTGCGATCCTCGATGAAATGATGCGTGAGCGGATACCTGGAGCTAGTGAACGATGGGCGCAACGGAACCCAAGTATCGTTGTGGAAGATGAGGGTTTGAATCGCGCTTACGTCAATAATGGCGATGATCGTTTTGTCCGGTGCAAGGACCCGAAGGAAGTCCTTGCTTACGGACAGCAGCGGCTCGCTAAACTGTCCACTCCGGTTAAGGAACCGAAGCTCGATCCGGTAACGGGTAAGGAGAAGGGTGGAACAACGATAAGCTCGATGTTTGTTCTTCACCTGCCTAAGAGTTTGTGCGAAGAGGTGAAAGACTTTTACCCCGTCTTCGATGAGGATGGTAATGAGACCGGACAGCGACGCTCACGGTGGGTTGCTCGTGATCGTAAGGAGGCGGTGCGCTACTTCAGGGATGCACTGGCTTACATGACGCAAGAAGTGATCCCCGGTGGGCGGGATGCGATTCTTGGGTTTGATATTCAGTTCTCGGAATCAACTCCGCACATTCAGATTCTTGCTGACACGTTCGCACCCGATCCGAAGCATCCTGGGCAGCTGCGTACTGAGTTCTCTCGTGCCTACGGTTCGCATCGTAGTGTTCGTGATGACAAGGGTCGGCAGATGAGTGGGCAGGCTAAGTTTCGCCGGTATCACGCGGGCTTGAAAGAGTGGATGCTTGATAAGGGTTGGGAGATTGAAGCCGATGTCGATCCGTTGCGTCACGATAAGACTGCAACGAAGGAAATGTACGGCGCGATGAAGGATAAGCAGCGCGCCCTTGATGAGCATGAGCAGAATCTGGCTGTTGAGCGCAGGGAGATTGATGAGTCGGATAAGCGCCTTGATGACCAGTGGGAGCGTCTTGAGCTGACGCGTAATGAGCTGAAACTTGAGCGTGAGCAGCTTCAGAAGGACAAGGAGCAGGCACGCGAAGAAGCTCGCACTCAGGGTTATGCGAAGGGACTCGCAGAAGGGCGCGCTGAGGCTGAGCGCATCATCGAGTCCGCACGCGCGCAAGCCCGAGAACGCCTCGCTCATGCCGATGAGTTTTACACCAAAGCAATGACCGCGCGCTCGATCCCCGACGAACAGGCAAGGTATCTTGCCACAGTAGGTGCGAATACTCTCGCCGCAACCCTTTCTAAGCATGTGGACGAGTCCACGCAGAGGAAGATCGAGAAAGCGAAGGCATCGCTTGAGAAGACCTTTGCACACAGCTCTGAGATGCTCATCGAACGGGCTCGCGAGGTCGAGCGTAAGCACAGTAACGGACTTGTTCGGCAGCGAGCACGGCTCCGCGAGACCATCGAGACCGCGACCCGCGACCTCGACGACGGCTACGAGATGTGAGAGGGGTGTTAGTCCCGCTCATAAATGGCCCTTTTTCTGGCCCCTCGGGCCATTTTGGGCAATGCAAAACCCGGTATCTCAGCGACTTTTCGTTGAGATACCGG
>CALHID010000293.1 GCA_938030835.1 uncultured Actinomyces sp.
ATTCCTTCGCCCAGTCCCTCGGCGGATACTCCCTCAGTAGCGCCGGTGCCAACGCCGGATCAGACAAGTGCCCCGACACCCGCCTCGACAGAATCTGCGCCCACTCCCGCGGCGAGTCCTTCGGTCGCAGATCCAAAGGCCTCGGAAAACCCATCGGCTCAGCCAGCCACTCAAACGACTACGCCCCCACCGAGCAATACTCTGGGGCAAGTCAGTGCGGGTGAACGCTTGCTTGGTTCGCGCTCCAACTCTTCTGGTTCCCGGCGCGTTCTTGGGGGAGTAAGCGGTGGCGGCGGGGCCCTTCCTTTGGCCGCCTCAGCAGAACCGAGCAGCGCCCCGACAGCCAGTGAGAGTTCCGCTGCTGATTCAGATTCTCCGGCTCAAGCAGTCCAGCTGAGCAATGATGAGGCCGGTGAATCGACCGTGTCGAGAATCCCACGCTGGTGGTGGATTCCTGCAGCAGCACTGGCGATTGTGCTGGGTGCAGGAGCTGCCCTGGTGATTCGTAGACGACACTGATGACAAGCAAGTGCCCCGGTTGGACTCACTCCAACCGGGGCACTTCAGTCTATTTCGCTACCGAATTGACTCCATGATTCGAACTCCGTCGAGGACGGGCATGTAGGGAAGAGGGTCGATTCCGGTCTCAAGCACATAGTCCGTCAGCTGCTCGCGGACAACGTTTCGGAGCGTTTGTGGATCCCAAGGCTTGGCAATGTAGTAATCCAAACCGGCCTGGTTCAGTGCCTTGATGGTGTCACTTTGATCTGCCTGTCCCGTGACCAACACCGTGCGAGTCGAACTAAACCTTGGATCTGCAGTCAGCTCAACAAGGAAATCGACACCCGACTTTCCCGGTAGACGATGATCGGAGAGCACCAGTGCAAGCTCGTCCCCATCCGACTCGATTTCCTCTACAACGCTCCACGCATCGGAGGCGTCTTCTGCCAATTCCAAACGGACGCGACCGTCAAATTCCTCAAGGTCACGTTCTAGCGCCTGACGAACCTCGGCCTCGTCTTCGAGGGACAAAATGGTCAGCGTCATGATTCCTCCTCGTGAACATGGTGTGCTGGAATAAGGATCCGCATCGTAGTGGATCCCGGGTGAGAGTCAATGAGTAGTCGCCCATCCAAATCAGCGATGATCGAGTGGACGATGGACATGCCCATTCCCAAGCCGAAGCGCACGCGGCCAGCCTTCGTTGTGAAATGTGGTTCCATAATACGGTCCAAAACCTCGGGTGCAATACCGGGGCCGTTATCGCAGATCTGGACCTCGACCTGATCTCCATCCATTGCTACCCGGATGGTAATTCGTGCTTCGTCGTGACCGCGCGCGGGAAGGTAAATTCCCGAGGCCGGGCTGGCCTCTGCGCGTGCCTTGAGGTCCGCGGCCTCGTCCTCGATTGCTTCAGCCGCGTTCACAATGAGATTGGTCCAGACCTGCTGCAATTTGCTGGGGTGAGCCAGGACCGGCTCAACGTCCTCGTATTCGCAGACGACATCGATCCCGTGAACCCGGTGCGAGGTTAATCGCAGTACATCATCGATTCCGTGCCGAACATCGACCTCTTTACGTTCGTCGGCATCGGGGCGCGCGTAGCCCTTTAAGGACTGCGTGAGCGCGATGATGCGCTCACCCGACGCTAAAACCGATCGTAGGGAGCTTCCCAATCGAGCTCCTGCCTGGAAGGCAAGCAGCTGCTTGGGATCATCTGCAAGTTTCTGTGCCTGCGTGCGGTCGCTCAGACCTGCGCGGATCAGCTGCCGAATAACACTGCGATCGTGAAGGATCGGCAAGAATTCCTTTTGGAGTTCCCTTTCGCGAGCGGTCGAAAGGGGAGGAAGGTCCATCGCAGAGTTGAGCGCCTTGAGACATGCCTCTGGTTCGGGTGAACTGACAAGGTCTTCGGTGTCTTCGCGAAGATGCCCGGCCGCCCGTAAAAGGGCAGTGACCGGATTATTGAGCTCGTGGGCGATCCCAGCGCTGAGTTCGCCGAGCATGGCAAAACGCGCACCTTCGACAAGCTTTGCGCGCGTTGCACGCAGGTCTTCCAAGGTAGCCGCCAGTTCTTCTTTCTGGCGCTCCAAGTCTTCGGCCAGCATCGCATTTTCGACGTGAAGGTCCTCGGCGCGCATGAGGCGTCGCGTCAGTGAACGAATTGCCAACGCAGTTAAAACCGTCGAAATTGATGGATCTTCCGTCAAGGCGATCTGAAGCTGTTCGGTGGTTAGACGCACCACTGTTGCTTCGCTTGTCGTCAGCGCGGTGAAAAAGGCACTCTCGCCTCGCGCAAGCGAAATAAGACCAATGAGCGGACCCGAGGTTGCAAGGTGGGCAAGGACCTCGCCGTGGCGTGAGTCGCGGTGGAGGGAAACCGTCCCCTCAAGGACTAGGTGAACTGCTTCGACTCTGTGGCCCTGCGTCAGCAGGTGAGTTCCCCGCGGAAGAATGATCCGAGGCCGAGGCCCCAGAACTCTCTCGACACCTTCAAGCAATTCGTGGACAACCTGAGCCTCGTTGAGATCTAGGCCTTCGAGGATTGGTCCCTGAACCGCGAAAGAAGGCGCGCCCTGGATGAGAGCGAGGATCTCTCCTCCGCAGTACCCACATTCCTCGAGGTAACGGCGCATGGTTGAATACGCCTGGCCGGACAGCAAAGGTACTGTCCACGGGGAGCGCACGACCGAGGCTAAATGTCCCGATTCCGTACATACCGCGAGGTCGGTATGAATTTCTTGGTCGCTCACCAGCATCCACTGTGTCGACGCCATGAGAGAGGACGTGCGCGCAGATTCAATCAGGGCATCGACATTGGGGACCTCACTGGTTGCAACTCCCAAGACCACATGGTCATCCTCCCCGAGGTCCTCGAAGAAGGCATCCAGATCGTTGAGA
>CALHID010000294.1 GCA_938030835.1 uncultured Actinomyces sp.
TGGCCTACTTCGACCACCCCCACACCAGCAACGGCCCCACCGAAGCCATCAACGGACGCCTCGAACACCTCCGCGGCATCGCCCAAGGATTCATCAACCACCGAAACTACCGCCTACGCTGCCTCCTCCACTCCGGCGGATTCCAACACCTCCTACACCCTTAAATGCGAAGAGCCCTCAAAGGCCCGGCGCACCGAGGTGCGCCGGGCCCGTAGCCACTCCGGTAGGTCAGATGCCTTTGAAGGCAGCCTTTCCGAGCTGGCGGTTAAGGTTTGCGATCACGTCAAGCGGGATCTGCTTGGGGCACACCGCCGCACACTCGCCGATGTTCGAGCAGGAACCGAAGCCCTCCTCATCCATCTGGTTGAGCATGGCGACGACGCGCCTGTAGTTCTCAGGCTTGCCCTGCGGGAGCAGGCCGAGGTGAGTGACCTTCGCGGAGGTGAAGAGCATCGCGGAGGCGTTCGGGCAGGCAGCGACGCACGCGCCGCAGCCGATGCATGCGGCAGCTTCGAACGCGCGATCCGCATCCTGCTTCGGGACGGGGGTCGCGTGGGCGTCCGGGGCTGCACCCGTGTTGACGGAGATGTAGCCGCCAGCCTGAATGATGCGATCCAGGGCGGAGCGGTTGACCACCAGGTCCTTGATGACCGGGAAGCCCGACGCGCGCCACGGTTCAATCGTGATGACGTCGCCGTCCTTAAAGGAACGCATGTGCAGCTGGCAGGTCGTGGTGACCTCCGGGCCGTGAGCGATACCGTTGATGACGATGCCACACTGACCGCAGATGCCCTCGCGGCAGTCGGAGTCGAAGGCGATGGGTTCCTCGCCGCGTGCGAAGAGCTCTTCGTTCAGGACGTCGAGCATCTCCAGGAACGAGGACTCTTCCGAGATTCCCTTCACCTGGTATTCATGAATTGCGCCCTTGTCTTCGGGACCGTTTTGGCGCCAGATCCTCAGTGTCAGGTTCACTTGTAGCTCCGCTGCTTCAGCTCGATGTCGTTGTAAATCAGGTCTTCCTTGTGGAGGATCGGGGGCTCGCCGTCGCCGGCAAACTCCCAGGCCGCCACGTACAGGAACTTGTCGTCGTGACGCAGGGCCTCGCCCTCGGGAGTCTGGGACTCCGCGCGGAAGTGGCCGCCACACGACTCTTCGCGGTGCAGCGCGTCGATGCACATGAGCTCGCCCAGCTCCATGAAGTCGGCGACGCGGCCGGCCTTCTCGAGGGACTGGTTGAGTTCACCAATCGACTTGCCGGGAACGCGAACGTCACGCCAGTAGTCGGCGCGAAGCTTGCGGATCATCTCGATGGCCTTCTTCAGGCCCTCTTCACGACGCTCCATACCGCAGTATTCCCACATGATCTGGCCCAGTTCCTTGTGGAAGGAATCCACCGAACGGGAACCGTTGATCGACATGAGCTTGTCAATGCGTCCCTGAGCGGAGTTCAGTGCCTCAACAACATCCTCGGAGGACTCGTCCAGCTTGGGGAGGTTGAAGCAGTGTGCCAGGTAGTCGTTGATGGTATTCGGAAGAACGAAGTAGCCATCGGACAGGCCCTGCATCAGTGCGGATGCACCCAGACGGTTCGCGCCGTGATCAGAGAAGTTTGCTTCACCGGCAACGTAGAGGCCGGGGAGGTTTGATTCCAGATCGTAGTCAACCCACAGGCCACCCATCGTGTAGTGGACAGCCGGGTAGATACGCATGGGCACTTCGTAGGGGTTGTCACCCGTGATGCGCTCGTACATATCGAAGAGGTTTCCGTACTTAGCGGACACCGCTGCGCGACCCATGCGGGAGATGGCCTCGGAGAAGTCCAAGTAGACGCCGCGTGCCACGCCGTCGATCTTCGGTCCCACACCGCGACCCTCATCGCACATGTTCTTTGCCTGACGGCTTGCGATATCACGGGGAACGAGGTTACCGAAGGAGGGGTAGATACGCTCCAAGTAGTAGTCGCGATCTTCCTCGGGAATGTCACGAGGATCCTTCTCGCAATCCTCTGCCTTCTTAGGAACCCAAATACGACCGTCGTTACGCAGGGATTCGGACATCAGAGTCAGCTTGGACTGCTGGTCTCCGTGCTGCGGAATACAGGTCGGGTGAATCTGGGTGAAGCAGGGGTTCGCGAAGTATGCGCCCTTGCGGTATGCACGCCAAATTGCGGTGGCATTGCAGCCCATGGCGTTCGTCGACAGGAAGAAGACGTTTCCGTAGCCGCCGGTTGCCAGAACAACCGCATCCGCAATGTGGGTTTCAAGCTTGCCGGTGGTCATATCGCGCGCGACGATACCGCGAGCGCGGCCGTCAGAAACGATGAGTTCGACCATTTCGTGGCGGGAGTGCTCGGTAACGGTACCGGCAGCAACCTGACGCTCGAGCGCCTGGTAGGCGCCAATCAGCAGCTGCTGACCTGTCTGGCCACGTGCGTAGAAGGTACGCGACACCTGGACGCCACCGAAGGAACGGTTGTCGAGCAGGCCGCCGTATTCACGTGCGAAGGGCACGCCCTGTGCGACGCACTGGTCGATAATATTCGCGCTAACCTCAGCCAAACGGTAGACGTTGGTCTCACGTGCGCGGTAGTCGCCGCCCTTAACGGTGTCGTAGAAGAGGCGGTAGACGGAGTCGTTGTCGTTGCGGTAGTTCTTCGCGGCGTTGATACCGCCCTGCGCTGCAATGGAGTGCGCACGACGAGCGGAATCCTGGTAGAAGAACACGTCGATGTTGTAGCCCATCTCGCCCAGCGAGGCGGCAGCTGCGCCACCGGCAAGGCCGGTACCCACGATGATGACGTGGAGCTTACGGCGGTTTGCGGGGTTGACCAGAGCCGCAGTGAACTTACGCTTTTCCCAAGCGTCTGCGAGGGGAACATCCAGCGGGGCCTTGGTGTCGGCGATATCGTCGCCTTCGCGGTACAGCCCGTGAATCAAAGTATCAGTCATGTCTCAATATCCTTGTCAGGAGATGTAACCGGCGACAATCGCCAGCGGGGGAAGCGCGAACATCAGGAAGATCAGTGCACCGACCAAGCCGGAGAGAACTTCCATGAACTTGCGGGTTCCACCGCGGACCCAACCCAGAGATTGGAATGCCGACCAGAAACCGTGAGAAACGTGGAGTGCTGCCAGACCAACGAAGATCAGGTAGACAACAACCATCAGGGGGTTCTGGAAGGTCGCGACCATGCGCTCATAAGGAGTGGAGTCTGCGACGAATCCGGTACGGATGGTTCCCGTGGTGAAGTGCAGGATGTGGAAGACGATGAGGAAGAAGAGCAGAACACCGGTCATACGCATGGTGCGTGCTGCATAAGCATCAGCTGCACTGCGCTTGACGACGTACGCACTGCGACGTGCGCGGCGTGAGCGCTTCCAGGTCACTGCTGCTGCCCAGATGTGGATCACCAGCATGAGAACCATGGCTGCGCGGAATACCCAGATAAACCCACCGTGAGGGAAGATCGGCACAAAGGCTTCTTCTTTCAGCCAGTGTGCGTAGTGATCGTAGGCTTCCTGCCCCAAGAACATCTTGAGGTTGCCGTAGGAGTGGAAAAGAAGGAAGAGCACGAACACGATGCCGGAGATCGCCATAAGTTGCTTGACGAAAACGGTCGTAGTCCATGCGCGACGCTTGCGAGTTGCGACAGTTTTTGTGGCCATGACTCAAGCCTAAGCTGAAGGAGTGTCATTTCCGTAGGACTGCTGGCCCGCGCGCTCCTTATCTGCTCACAGCGTCAGATATGTCTTCCCTAAAACCCTGATTTTTCAGGGAAATAGCAGCGCAAAGAAGACCGGTAAAAATGCGTCACAAAGTCGACAAAAACTGTCAGAAAACACCGTATTAGGGCAACATAATTTTTCGTATTTTCATGCGCCGAAAACAAGACGCATGTTTACCGCATCTTCGCGCGGGTTCCGGAAATATGCCTTCGTAACGCCGACACGTTCAAAACCCGATTGCTCGTACAGCGTGATCGCTGGGGTATTGGACGCACGCACTTCCAGGAAAACTCGTTCGCTCCCCCGCTGACGGGCAAGCTCAAGCAAAGCATCCATCAGCGCGCGACCCAAGCCACGGCCTCGGAAATCGGGAAGGACACCCATGGTCATCACGTCGCTATCGAGGCCAATCTTGACACCCGCATAGCCACACAACACAGGAAGTTCACCCTGGGGAGCATCGGCGCACACGCCAAAGTAGACGCTCAGTCCCGAGGAAAGCTCCTCGGCAACCATCCCCGGCGTCCACGGGTCCTCGGGGAAGATCACCTGTTCCAGTGCGATAACCGCGTGCCAGTCCTGTGGCCCCAGCACGACAAGCTTTCCTCCCGAGGCCTGGGCGAGCCTGTGCGCGCACGCGCTCAGCGTTTCCTTAGCACCTTGGGCGAGGGCACTGGGATCTGCTGCGCTCACATGCGCTCCGGCGCTTGCCCATGAATATCGGGGCGGCGCAGATACAGGGGTTCGGTACCCAAACGGTCCTCTCCTCCGCGGGCCAGGCGCGCGCGGACAATGCGAACCATGACTGAAGGATCTAGAGGAAGGACCGGCCCCATTTCTGCGCCGGCAAGTTCATCGACACTGTGCGCCGGGATCGGCGCATCAGAAACCAGCAGTCCTTCTTGTTCACGCAAGGCACTGCTTAAGGTGCGCGCGTAGCCAACCTCAAGACGTCCAAGCAAGCGAACATCATCGGGGCCTTCTGCAAGGTAGTGCCCCCAATACAGTTCCTTACGGCGAGCATCGGTCAATGCATACACATGAGTGTCCGGAGACAGGTGATCCAAAGCAGCACGGGCAATCACATCCAAAGAGCAGACACCGTAGACCGGAATCCCAGCTGCCTTTGCAAAGACACGCGCTGAAACGAGTCCGGCACGCAGGCCGGTGAAGGGAGCGGGGCCAGTGCCTACGCACACAGCGTCAAGACCGGCCTTCGCAGCGTCGGTCGGCAAACCGGCCTCTTCAAGGGCTTCGAGGACGCAGGGGGTAATTGATTCCGCGTGATGACGACCCGACTCATTCCTTGAGCTTCCCAGTATCTTTCCGTCATCGACGACGGTTACTGCAGTTGCTCCGGAGGTATCAATGCACAATTCGGTCATAAGTCGATCCTATTCCACGCTCGCACGTAACTGTGGTGCAAGGTCATCAAAGACACCGTCCCAGCGATGCGAGTAGGGCGTAAATGTGATGATACGTTGACCGTCATCCATGCTCTCGAGGTCTACAACATCACCGTCACGTGCGGCCTCTCCCCCGCTCGCGCGCTGTACCTCGATTTCAAGGCGCGCATCACTCATGGCTTCGGTCTTACCTTCGCCCCACTCAACAACCGTCACAGCCTGATCGATAGTTGAATCTAGGTCAAGCGTCTCCAGATCATCGAGGTCGCGAATTCGATAGGCATCAGCGTGAATGAGGTCGGGTCCGCCAACCAGCGAGGGGTGAACGCGCGCGACAATGAAGGTCGGTGAGGCAACGGTCCCTCGAACCTGAAGACCGCGGCCAATTCCCTGAGTGAAGGTGGTCTTACCGGCACCCAATCCGCCTCGGAGCATGATGAGGTCGCCCGCGCGTAAGTGATGAGCAAGCTGCTCACCTAACTCGCGAGTCTGCTCCGCGTCGCTTACACGATAGCTGTACTGCTTCGCTTGTATCTGCGTCATTATTCCTCTTCGTTCACGTACTGCCTGGGGATGCGTTCTCCCAAACGAGTAATGACCTCATAGTTGATTGTGCCCGCATGCGCGGCCCACTCATCTGCGATCGGGTATCCCTTGGCCGGGTCACCGAAAAGAATGGCTCGATCTCCAACCTTTGCCGGCGCACTGCCACTATTCTGCGTAGCTGTGCCTTCCTGCCCTTCAGCGGGCCCCAGGTCGATAATGAATTGGTCCATGCAGATTCGGCCAACGATCTGTGCCTTCACCAGACCTGAATCGGTTTCAACAGCAACCGGCGCCCCATTGGAAGCCGCTCGTAGGATCCCGTCCCCGTATCCCAGCGGAACCAAGCCCACCCAACGACGACTTGGAGCCTGCCAGGTTCCCCCGTACGAGGCCGGGGTCCCTTCTTCGATGACCTTCACTGACGTAAGTGGAGCGCTCAGCGTCATCACCGGTGTCAGTCCCAATTCCTGAGCACTTGCGACTGAAGGATCAGGGGAAAGTCCATACATCCCGATCCCCGCGCGAACCATGTCGTAGTGGGTTTCCGGGTGCCACAAAATTCCCGAAGTTGCAGCAAGGTGGCGAATCTGCGGGTGCACTCCTGCTTCGGCGAGAATGCGCAGACCCTCTTCAAAAATCTGACGGTGCCGGCGTGTAGATTCTTCGCCGGCCGCGCTGGGATCATCTGCTCGCGAAAGGTGACTCCAAGCACCGATAACCTGGATAAGTCCAGCATCTTCTGCGGTTCGCACAGCCTGGGCAAGCTCCGGAAGATCGGCCAAGGTCGAACCCGCACGTGACATCCCCGTGTCAACCTTGACGTGAATTCTAGCTGGGCGCCCGCAGCGACGTGCCGCCGCACAGATCTCATCTAGAACCCATGTCCAGGACACAGACAGGTCAATATCTGCGCAGATCGCGGATTCGAAATCACTTCCACTGGTGGAAATCCATGCCAGGATCGGCGCACTGTCACGCGCAATTCCCGCGCTATCAAGGCCAACACGCAGTTCAAAAGCCTCGGCTAATTGAGCGACGCCCAGCCAATCGGCGCCAGCACCCAGGGCGGCGTGAGCAAGGGGAAGCAAACCATGTCCATAGGCATCTGCCTTGATGATCGCCATCTGCAGAGAAGACGGGGCGCAGCTTCGCAAATGGGCAAGATTATGCGCGAATGCTGCAAGATCAACGGATGCTACCGAGGGGTATCCGCATCCACGTTTGGAAGTTTCCACTCCCCAAGTATCGCACTCTCAGGGACTAGGAACACAGTCCGCCGATGATTTCTGGAAGAGCACGGGCAATGTCAATAGCTTGAATGGGATGTGCTTGGCCTTCCGAACTGACGCTTGCCCGAAGAGCCGCTTGGGCATGCACCCACGCTCCAAGGCTCGCAAGGCTTGCGCATTCGGCCTCGGAAATCGACGGGATCCCCTGACGGCGCTCAGCTCGCGCCTGGAACCCCGCGGCGATCCCCGCGAGCGTCCCGGCAAGCACGTCACCACTACCAGCGACCCCAGCCCAGGGGGTTTCTTGAGGAATCGAGATGATTTCTTGCGTTCGATTCCCCTGATCGTGACGGAGATACGAGCACAAAGTTGTCGAGCTTTTCAGAAGGATAATGGCGCCCGTGAGCGAGGCGAGTTCCTTGGCAGAAGCAGCAGGGGCAGCATCAACATCTGCACGGGAAAGCGGATGGCCGAACTGAGTGAGAAGACGCGCAGCCTCGCCGTGATGAGGGGTCAGGATTGTTCGCGAAAGGGAACGCGAATGCGCATCCGCGTAGTCGACGAGGCTTCTGACCAAGTCAAGCGCACCTGCATCGATCACCAGAGGAAGCTTGGAGTCGATACAAAATTGCGCAAGCTCACGACAATCCTCGTAGCGCTCATTCGTACACCCCGGACCAATCACTCCACCTTGGATACGACCACCTACGGTGACGACACCGGGAGCGTAGTGAAGAACAAGATCTTCTACGCGGCGAGTCGAATTCAGGCGAACCATGCCCACACCGGTGTTCGAAGCGGCAAAGGTTGTTAGCAGTCCAGCCCCCGGGTAGGCGTCAGATCCCGCGACAACTCCGACGACGCCTCGGCGGTATTTATCTTCATCAGCGGAAGGCGCAAAAAGGAACTCGCGCGCACTTTGGGGATCGAAGAGAGGGATCTGCTCAGCCATATGCCCATTGTTTCACGTGTTAAACGGGAACATCCGACACGAGCGAGGTCTAGCTGAATGAGCGAGCAACACCCACCATGATGACGCCGATGACCATGATGGGTACGCCAATGATGGTCCAGCGCATCTCACGACGCGTGCGCGTCTCGTGGAGGATCAAGATTCCGCCGAAAGTCTGAATAATGACGCCCATCTGCGACAGAGGGAAGGCAACTGCGACGCCAAGAAGTGAGGAGGAAACCTGGGTCAGCAAAATCGCCGCTCCCCACATCATGCCGGGGATAAGTTGGCGAAGAGTGAGCAAGCTCCAGCGATTGTCTTCCTTGCCCAGTTGAGGCGAGAGCGCGGGGATCGTTGCGATGAGGCCAACAAGGAAGTAACCGGCCGATTGGGGAAGGATCACGGAGCGTCCGTCCAAGCCGAAGCCTTGAACAATCAGGAGGTAGGCGACAAGGCAGGCGGTTGAGATAACCAGAAGTATTGTTCCGCGCTTCCAGTCAACGTTTTCGGCGGCGGCCTCCTGAGTTTTTTCAGTCTTGGAGATGAAGACGACGCCCAGGGTGAGAAGCGCGATAGAGCTCAGTGCAAAGACAAGCGCAAGGCCATGGTTCATCTCACCGAAGAGAATGATCCCACCCAGACACATGAAGATAATCTGGCCTGCAGTCGTCAGCGGCATGGTGCGTGAGACACCGAGGACCTTCAGACAAAGAATTTGGAGATACTGCCCGAATCCTAGGATCAAGCCTGAGAGGAAGGAAATGAGCAGTGTCTTGGTTGTCCAATGAACATCGATGAAGGGGGTTGCCAGAGCTGAGAAGAGGAAAGCACCTCCCAAAGTTCCCAGGGTCTTTTGTCGATCATCGCCACCCTGAGCAACAAGGACGATGGACATGAATCCGAGGAACAGGGCCGGGAGCAAAGCAACGAAGTAGTCGATCACGACATACTCACTTTCTGGTGCGTCAATAGGGGCAACCAAGGAATGATGTTTTCAGGCTAGTGGACAACCAAGCAAATAAAAGGGGCAAGATCCCTATCTGGGCTGCGCGATAGGTAACACTTTTGCAGAATAAGGATCATTAATTGGCTTAAGCTCCCACGGGCTTGCCACAATATTGACTGTGAGCGACAGCACCACTTCCGAAGATTCTCCCTTCGACTTCTATTCGCGTGCCCAGTGGGACAAACTGGCAGACCGCACTCCCCTCCCCCTCACGCATTCTGATTTGGCACGCCTAGCAACCCTTGGCGATCCCATCGATATTGCCGAGGTCGATGCGATCTATCGCCCTTTGACCGCGCTTCTCCAGCTCTACGTTGAGGGACATCGACGCGTCGAGCAGGAGCGCTCACGTTTCCTCATGCGCCCGTGCCGCACTCATGTTCCTTTCATCATCGGTATCGGTGGCTCAGTTGCGGTGGGCAAATCAACCGTTTCACGCCTTCTTCGTTTCTTGCTCTCACGCTGGGAGAAAACCCAACGAGTTGACCTGATCACCACGGACGGTTTCCTTTTCCCCAACGCAGTGCTCCGTTCCAAAGGCTTGCTCGGGCGAAAAGGTTTTCCCGAATCCTACGACCGCCCCGCACTCATTTCCTTTCTCTCGGCAGTAAAGTCAGGGAAGCGTCATGTCCAAGCACCCGTCTATTCGCATGTCGTTTATGACATCGTCGAAGGCGAAAGTGTTGTCGTTGATTGCCCCGACATCCTGATTGTTGAAGGACTCAATGTCCTTCAACCTCCCAAATGGGGTCCCGGAGTGATGCCGGTGGCTGTCTCCGACTTCTTCGATTTCAGCATTTACGTTGATGCTTCACCAGACAACATCGAGCAGTGGTACGTGGACCGTTTCCTTGCGCTGCGCCAAACCGCATTCACTCGTGAAGATTCCTTCTTCCGCACCTACGCTTCGCTGACCGATGCTCAGGCCGAGGCCACGGCTCGCTCGATTTGGGAAGAAATCAACCTCCCAAATCTCTTAGAGAACATTGCCCCAACCCGCGAGCGCGCAACGATGGTCTTTACGAAGGGCTCAGACCACCGCGTCGAATCGCTCAGGCTTAGAAGGTGACCTCGAGTCCGATTGCGTAGCGCAGATCGATCTGTGGGATCACGAGGCGTGATGAGCCTTCACGATTCTCAACGATGACGGGTTCGGCGCTTCCAAGGATTCTCGCCTGGGAAACTCTCCCGGGAACCTCAAGCCACGTTGACGCAAGGCCAGAAGGGCTAAAAGTCGCCTCTTCAAGGGAAAGCTCTGCGGCCTCGTCAGCGGGCGCAGCCGGGGGCATCCCAAAGAAGAAGACCCGCTGGTCATCATCCTTGGACTGCGTCGCGTACCACGACCATCCTTCTTCTCCCGACACCTGGTCGATGTCCGTCCACGGACGAGTTGAGTAGATCCCCTCGCCGTTGACGTCCAAGAACCTACCAAGCTCCTCGAGGCCTCGCTTGATCCAGCTCGACATGCGTCCTTGGGCATCGGGGCCGATCCCGATCAAGTAGTTGCCGCCTCGAGACACAATCGCCAAAAGATTGGAGATGATATGGCGCATGGGCTTGATCGGTTCCTCGGGGCGCATCGAACACCACCCGCGAGTCATGGTGATGCATGATTCCCAGGGATAGAGTCGGATATCCTCGGGGACCTCCTGCTCGGGAGTTCGGTAGTTCTCGTTCGCCCCGTGGACCTCGCGATCCACGACCAAAATATCGGGTTGGAGCTCGCGAGCATGCTCGGCTATCTGATCAATATCGATCGGCTCATCGGGTTCGCGAACCCATCCTGCATCGAGCCACAGCACATTGACCTTGCCGTAGTTGCGCAGGAGCTCATCGATCTGATTGTGGGTGTAGCGAACGAAGGAGTCCCACTTTGCAGGGTGCGTCTCGATATCGAAGTTGTGATAGCGGTCAGTGATCGTGCGTGCGCGATCCCAATATCCCGGATGATTCCAATCCGCCTTCGAGAAATAAACGCCTGTCTCCATGTTGTGTGCACGGAAGGCATCGAACATCTCGCGGACAATATCGCGTCCCAGCCCCGCTTCTTCACTGGTCGACTTAAAGTTCGAGAAATCGGTGTCGTACATGGCGTAGCCATCGTGGTGCTTTGTCGTAAAGACCAGATAGCGCATTCCCGCCTTTGCGCACGCTGATGCCCATTCCTCGGCGTTAAAGTCTTCTCCAGTGAAGCTGCGAGCCTGATCGCAATACCAGGAGTGGTATTCCTCGTCGCTCCCCGTCCAATCTTCAGGCGGATCTGTGAAGCCACCCAAACGCTGGCGGTGCAGTGACCACGAACCATCCTGTCCAATGTGAGAGAAGATTCCCCAGTGGATGATGACACCGACCTTATGGTCCCTCCACTTTTCTAGGGCGGCGAGGGTACGCGGGTCTGAGGGCCAAATATATCCGGGATCTGGATATTGACGCAGAGCACCTGCGGCCTCTAGCGCGTCGGGGGCAAAATCTTCACTCAGTTCGTCACTCATGAGTTATGCCTTAAAGGTCTAGAACTTCAAACCGCCGTCTTCAATCCCGCGGAAGAAGTACTTCTGCGAGAAAGCAAAGACTAGGACAACCGGAACCAATGCCACAACAGCACCAGCCAAGACCAATTGGTACGTCGTTCCCTGAGCGGAATTTTGAATTGCCGTCAGTTCAAGCATCAAGGTGTGCTTATCGTTATCGACCAGCATGAGCAGCGGGAAGAGGAAGTCAGACCAGGCGCCGATGAAGGACGTCAGACCAACAACCGTGAGAGTTCCACGCACCTGAGGGAGGAAAATCCTCCAGAAACGCGACCATTCACCCGCACCGTCAATCAGTGCTGCGTCTTCAATT
>CALHID010000295.1 GCA_938030835.1 uncultured Actinomyces sp.
ATCTACACACCCAACCCCCACCACGTCAAACCAAAACCACGTGAACCAGCACACAAAAGCCAGCAATACCGCCATTTCTGAATGGTCAGTCAGCATTTACCCACTGAAAAATGGCTAAATTCCAACGCGATACATGCGCATATCAACAAAAGCAGGACCTGCCTCACAAAGAGGCAGGTCCTGCATTTTTGGTTTAAACGGAGGTTTTGAGAAAGACAGTTACGCTTCTCAAGCGCACCTACTTCCCCAAAACTTCATTCCCCTACTCAGCGAGCATCCATGTGCTCTTGAACGGGGATGTCAATGGTCGGAAGGTCGTGGACAGCCTGACGCACTGCCTTCGAAACTGCGCCGGGGACGGCCTCGTTGAAGACACCGGGGATGATGTAGTTCGGCGAAAGCTCGTCAGGGCTAATCACATCGGCAATTGCGTTTGCAGCTACGCGCAGAACCTCGGTCGTGATCTCCTTGACCTTTGCATCCAGGAGGCCACGGAACAGGCCGGGGAAAGCCAGAACGTTGTTGATCTGGTTCGGGTAATCACTACGACCGGTCGCAACGATCGACGCGTACTGAGCGGCCGCAATCGGATCGACCTCGGGGGTCGGATTTGCAAGAGCAAAAACGATCGCCCCCGGAGCCATCTTCGCGATATCCGAAGGCTCCAAGATGTTGCCGTGGGAGACACCAATGAAGACATCGGCATCGACAATGCCTTCCTTCAGGCTGCCATGGACCAAGCGCGGGTTCGTATTCTGCGCCAACCATGCACGCGAGGGGTGCATACCCTCGATGTCATCGCCTGCAAGTGCACCGGTACGACCGTAGCCGACAATGTCGCGCGCGCCCTGAGCCAGCAGGAGCTTGATGATTGCGGAACCTGCTGCACCCACGCCGGAGACGACGATGCGCACGTCCTCGATCTTCTTGTTCACGAGCTTGAGTGCATTGATCAGCGCCGCCAGCACAACGATTGCCGTGCCGTGCTGATCATCGTGGAAAACCGGGATATCGAGCTCTGCGCGCAGACGTTCTTCGATTTCGAAGCAACGGGGAGCAGAAATATCTTCGAGATTGATTCCACCATATGCGGGCGCGATTGCCTTAACAATCGAGATGATTTCTTCAGTGTCCTTGGTGTCAAGGACAACGGGCCACGCATCGACATCACCGAACTGCTTGAACAGAACAGCCTTGCCTTCCATCACAGGAAGAGCAGCTTCAGGGCCGATATCGCCCAAACCAAGAACCGCGGTACCGTCCGAGACAACTGCCACGGAATTGGCCTTCATAGTCAACAGGTGGGCCTTAGAAGGTGTGTCATGAATCGCTGTGCAGACACGTGCAACACCAGGGGTGTATGCGCGAGAAAGATCGTCACGGTTACGCAGAGGAACCTTGGGCTTCACCTCGATCTTGCCGCCGACGTGGGCCATGAAGGTCTGGTCTGCCACGGAAGAGGTGTGAACACCTTCAAGGTCATCGAGAACTTTTTCAACCTCGCGGCGATGTTCGGAATCACGCATGTCGCAGGTGAGGTCAATAACGATGCGACCACGGTCAGAATCGGCAACATCAAGGCCTTTAATCTGAGCGCCGGTAGCAGAAACAGCGTCCACGATCTGCGAAACCGAAAGATTGGCTTCGTCGACTTCAAGACGGTAGGACGCGGTGTATGACGGAGAAGTACGCATTGGTCACCTTTGCATATCCGATTATTTTGAGGAGAGCCGAGAAGGACTCCTCCTCCATCGTAGCCGCGCCAGTGCGCGGGTGCAGCAGTGTCCATTTTGAGCCTAATTTCCGAGGCCGCGGTATGAGAAGTCCCGCTTCCTCACTCCCCGTGTTCCGCCCTCTTTGACAGGCATGGAAAGGGCCCGGTCTGCACAGCAGACCGGGCCACGGGCATTTAATCAACGAAGGATCAAGCGCCAACCATTTCCATAATGAGTTCGCGAACGCGGGCGGCATCTGCCTGGCCACGGGTAGCCTTCATGACCGCACCGACAAGGGCGCCAGCAGCCTGAACCTTGCCACCCTTGATCTTCTCGACGATATCGGGATTTGCGTCCAGTGCTTCCTGAACGGCTGCAGTGAGTGCACCGTCGTCAGAAACAACTTCAAGTCCGCGTGCAGCAACGACCTGCTCGGGATCGCCTTCACCCGCAAGAACACCTTCAAGGACTTGGCGAGCG
>CALHID010000296.1 GCA_938030835.1 uncultured Actinomyces sp.
TGGAGAAATATGACCGCGCGATCGAGGCTTTCAAGAAAGCGGCCGATACTGCCTCATCGACTCAGAAACCAGGGGTTTATTTACGTTTGGCACGAGCTCAAACTCAACGATCTCGTCACAAAGAAGCCCTATTATCGTGTCTTGCTGGATTGCAAGAAGGCAACGACGGACAAACGGAAAATGAGTTAGTTCAACACGCCTGTAAATCAATGAAAAAAGCGGAGTGGTATAGTAGCTCTTCAAAAGAAACACCGAGGCAACAAGCTAAATCGCTTCGTGATCTCATTGAAGGTTTCTCGTTATCGCAAAGTGTAAAGCAGAGACTGATTAACTATCTTGAAGTTCTTATCACTCGTGAAGATAAAATGCGCGAACTTTCATATATTGAGGCACGAATGAAGGAACCTAAGATGGAAAATCGATCAAATCCTGATTTTCCGATTTACACTACTATGATTGTGTTGTCGCCTTTCATTTTAATGCTAGTGCCTTTGTCGTTAGCTATCTTAACGGGCACTAGCATCAGTTTCAGTAATAGTAATCTCAGTTCCGATACTGGCTTTATTATGACACTTAAAGGGTATTTTGCTTTATTGATTTTTGCGTTTCTGCGGTTCTGCGTGTATTTTCTCAAAAAGTTGAAATATAATGGCGCTAAGAGAAAGTATCAGGATGAGGTGGCCGAGTATGAAGCTAATAAAAAGTGTGTGGCTGATTTGCAATCTGAAATTAAGCGTTTAGATAATAAGTGACCTCAATGTGATGAGAAGAAACTGAGGATACGCCGTTATTGTAGAGTATCCGTCAGATACACTTTTGTTTAGCAGCTTAATAATGTCGGATCCCCAAAATTAGGGGTGTAGTTAAGGTTCGAGTCCTCAGCCTTCGAGGAGTACTTGGATAAAGCTGCACAACTCTGGGGGTAAAGTCGCGTAGGTGCTCGAGACGCCCGTTGATGGATTCGGTGGGATGTGTTGGGTCGAAGTAGACTAAAACGTGCCCCAGAGTCGGCGTTTGGCTGTCCTGCCTAGCGTGACGAGCTAGGTACAGGCGTGAAGGTAAGCATGTTGGATGCGTCTTGCATCATGGCTTTACCCGCACATATCAGATGCATGGTAAATGGCGATGATGTTCTGATAGACGCTTAAGGTGAATTTGAGCGCGAAGTGCTCATCCATCATTGGCAAACAGGCCGAGTATCCGGTGTTACTGCCGTGATGTTAGCGGACAGAACCTGACATGTGACATCCCAAGCTCCTTTTGCGGGGCTTGCGGCCCGCCCGCGCTGAAAGTGAAAGTTATTGTGGATGAGCCTGTGGCACTCACCCGGGCATTATCGGCTAGGTGTAGGACGATAGAAAGGATCCATGAACGCCGTGGCAGCGAGAGTTCCTCGGCGGCGGCGCTTTTAAAACCGGTAAACCCGTCCATCGCGACAATCTTAATGCTGTCTGCGCCAGGAGTGGGGTCGAGAGGCTTCGGGTCTTGAAGACTTGTTTGGAGGATCGCGCAACCATGTCCAAAGGCTGGTAGTTGCGCCGTGATCGCGGATGGCAGACAAATCCAAGATGTGACGGTGACATACTATGTCGTCATAGGTGAGTATGACGCCATACGTGTTATGACACGCACACCTTCAGGCTGGAGTGGATTGTTAGTGAGCGCAGTGAGATCTTTTGGATGCGTAGTGTAGGGATTTCCAACATTAAAAAGACTCGGATTTTATCCTGCTGCGATATGTTAGTTTCTTTGAACTGTCACTACATCTTCCAAATGAAAAGAACCATTTAAGCTCACGTAAATTCACGTAAGTAAATTATGGCATACCGCATATGTGTGGCTCGATTGTATATGTATTGACATATAATGTTATTAGCTTTAGGGCCAAATCTTACATTCCAGTTGCTCAATACGCTCTTTAGCTGCTTCGTATCGAACCTCCGCTTCATATGACTCTACAACTGCAGCTTCATGCTTTTTTAGTGCATGCCTGTAGAAAACTAATCGTAGAGGTAAGAATAGTATAAATAGCCACGTCAGGAAGCCGAGCAGACTCTCACCCAGTCCGATCTTCGGAAAAATAGCAATCAAACCGAAGAAATAAAAAAGGAAGATGCCTACGGACATGAAAGGAAATCCAGGCTTGGGGGTGGTGTATGGGTCGGGTCTCACCCTTGTGCGCGCCCGCAAGTCTGCATACTCAAGTAAGTTATCAAGATGTAAGTACAATCTCTGCTTCTTACTTTGCGTGAGATCAGATGCGTCAACACGTCTACGAAGTGACTTGATTTCACTAATTTCTCGATCACCCATTGACATATCTTTTTGCACCCCAGTTATCCTATTGATGGATAATCGTGCACATTCCACTAGTTCATCTTCACTCGCTTCGCTGTCACATTCGTGCAATCCTGCTAAGCATGACGATAAGGCACCGTCAAAGTTATAGTCTTCCATGTAGGTACGCACTATGCGCAGGTAAACCTCAGACACCTGAGTAGGTTCAGCTAATGTAAGGGCTTTCTTGAAAGCCTCGATCGCGCGGTTATATTTCTTCG
>CALHID010000297.1 GCA_938030835.1 uncultured Actinomyces sp.
AGAAGATAAGTACGGAAACACGGTCGTAGTCGACCAGCTATTCACAGGAGAGTGGGGACGATGAACACCTTCCACCACGCATACAACGGAATTCCGACACTGAGAGACAACAAATCCTTCTTTAAGGAATCCTTCTTTAACGATGGTGAACCTACGCCACTAGACCACCTGGCTCCAGGCACCTACTCGGGCACTCTCAAACTAACAATCGAAACGAAGACACCGCTCATCACAGCTTGGCGTGACACCAACGGAAGACTCGTAGTCCCCTCCGCAAGCGGTAATCCCAACGGCGCAACAGCCGATAAAGACGCGATGATCCCCGCTACCTCACTGAAAGGTGTGCTTTCATCTGCCTTCGAAGAGATTACCCAGTCACGCATGAGGGTGTTCGGAGACCATACACTGCAACCTCAGTTTAGATACACAACCGACCACACACGGATTCCAATAGCTAAATCACAATCAGGATGGACTGCCGCCTTCCTTAAACCAAGCAATGAGGGCAATAAGATAATCTGGCACATCCAGCCATACGAATATGCACTGTTGCCTGACTCAATATTAGCTGGCGTTGCCTTCACGCCAACTGGCGAAGAGAACAAATCCATTTACGGTGGGTTCCGCGGGGTTCCTAAGGTCGACCGTAATGGAAATCCAAAACGCAAAAACGGAAGAATTCAATACAAAAGAGGACCCGGAAAAAGAATACACCACACGGACGAAGAAGAAAGAGCCATCAGGGAACTGCTCACGCGCGTTCGTCAAGTAACACCACACCTCAGCGAAGTCAACTCATTGCGGGTATTTGATAGGAAGTTCTGGGGCATAACAATACCGGTCGCATCAGAGATTAACGGCATAAAACTATGCATATCGAAAGGTTCGAAGAAGAAGCGGCCACAACCATATAAAGTCAACACAGAAGCCTGGGTAGTCCGCCTAACAAAATTCAATCAAAACAATTCACTCAAGGACAATGAGAGACTAGTCCAAGGAAAGTACAATGAATTCATATTCTATCTCCCTGAATACCCAAAACGAAAAAGCCAAATAACACTCGATCACAATTCAGCTCTGATTGCAACCGTTATGATCGCCGCACGCAATCAGATTGCGGAGGAGAATGAGACACGCGGCGAACATACACTCATTTCTCGCACTATCGATCACATTCGATGCGAGTTTGGAGGGAAGAAGCTAAAGGAAAAACTAACACTAGAGCATGTCTACAAGGCTCTTCTCAAGGAAGGGAACGAGGGCCCTGGAATCCCCGTATTCGCACGCAGGCACGCCGGCGGAAAATGGGAGATTACATTCTCACAACTCGGACGCTCAGTATCGCCCGATTCTCTTCCCCCCGAGAACCTTGCAAGGCGAGGAGCTATCACTCCGGCATGCTCCCTGGTTGAGGCTTCGTCAGCCGATCGCCTCTGGGGATTCGTCACCCAAGACTCGAATGATGAGGCACCTCCGGCGTTGAAAGGGCGGATCTTCCTTGAGAACGCCTACTTATCGGCAGGAAGCCTTCAACAGGCACAACACGAGGGCTGGATTCCGCCAATTCTTGCCAGCCCGAAACCATGGACAGCACAGCCATATCTGCGCTCAATCACTGGGCAAGGGGTTTTTGACGTTGAGCGATCCAAGTGCTTTACAGAACAGCATTCACTCATACGCAAAACATACCCCACTCACCGATTCCTTACAAGCAAGAAGGCTCTCCCCACCCTCACTCCCAAAACAGAGGGCCAAGCACTTGCAGGCTCTGAAGTCCTTATTGGCTCATACATTGAACCTGGTGCAACGTTAGAGTCAATATTGCGTTTTGAAGGACTCACCGCGGAGGAGATCTCAACTATCCTTTGGCTGCTTACGCCAGAGAACCTTGTCCCCAAGACAGAGCAAAAGCCTGGTGAAGAAGGATACTTCCATCTTGGGTTAGGTAAACCTCTTGGACTAGGAACAGTATCCATTTTCGCGGAGATTCTTTCGCTTCATGATTCTCAATCGCTGGCTGATGGCTACAAAGATCTCGACTTGCTTCTATGCCACAATTTGCGCAAAGACAATAATGAGGAAGAGCAGGCTACCAACAAGATTCCCGACGCTGTTTCAAATGCGCTTAACGCTATTAAAGAGCATCCTTCACCGGCTGTTCTCGCTTTCATGCGCTCCTCTTATGGGTGGAAGGAGGACGAAGACGAGCAGCTAGAACGGGACCCCGTTTCGTACACGCCTTACCCGAGTTCTGATAAGAAGTCGTCAATCATCGACTATTTCAAGGACTATGAGCAGAAGCGAATCAAGGGCGAGGATCAGGACGACAGGTTCAAAATGATAACCCTCGAAGAAGAAGATATCGAATCGTCGAGCGCGAGCTGCCCAACCGCAACAGTGTCTAGTACACAAGTACAACAGACCGCCAGGAGCAACGCTACGTAAAATACGTCTTCAACCCCCAAGCCGAAGGGACCCGCACCGACACCGAAGCCCGGCTCCTATTGGGTCCCAAACCGCTAGCCCCTCACCACACTCCCCGGCACAACCCCACATCG
>CALHID010000298.1 GCA_938030835.1 uncultured Actinomyces sp.
CGCACGTATCGCAAGCCTTTGAAGCTCACCTCGCAGATTCTGCTGGACCGCGAGCGTTGCATTCTGTGCCAGCGCTGCGTGCGCTTCGGTAAGGAAATTGCGGGCGACCCCTTCCTTGATCTTCAGGGACGAGGCGGTGGCACCGCGCCGACCGAGCACCATCACTTCATGGGTGAGCAGGTTGGCTCCTTTGATACCGCGGTCTTGGATTACTTCAACCCGCAGGCAAAGGACAATGTCAAGGCTGGCATTTCCGGACCTTATGGCCAAGAGGGCATTATTGGTTCCTTCAATGAAGGCGATCTTGCCCCCAACGATCGTGATGTTTCGGGCCGCGCATTCGCCTCGTACTTCTCGGGAAATATCATCCAGATCTGCCCGGTTGGTGCTCTGACCTCGAATGATTACCGCTTCCGCGCACGCCCCTTCGACTTGGTATCTACCGCTTCGGTGACCGAGCACGATGCTTCCGGTAGTGCGATCCGCGTGGATATTCGCCGCGGTGAGGTTTTGCGCCGCTTGGCTGGAAACGACCCCGAGGTCAACGAAGAGTGGATCACTGACAAGGATCGCTTCGCATTTAAGTGGTCCGGTGTTCAGCGCCTCAATACTCCTTTCGTTCGCGAGAACGGTCAGCTTGTCCCGACCTCGTGGTCGGATGCCTTGGACCGTGTCCACCGCGCGCTTGCCGGCCTTTCCGGTGACCAGGTTGGTTTCCTTCCCGGTGGCCGCCTGAGCTTCGAAGATGCTTGGGCGTGGTCGAAGTTCGCGCGTTCGGTTGTTGGATCCGATTCCATCGATATGCGTTCTCGCAGCCACAGCGAAGAAGAGCGCTCATTCCTTGCTGCCCACGTCGCAGGTAGCGGATTGGGCGTCACCTACTCGCAGCTTGAGAGCGCTGGCCAGGTCCTCCTGGTTGGACTCGAGCCCGAGGATGAGTGTGGTGCGATCTTCCTGCGGATGCGCAAGGCCACTCGCAAGGGCAAGCTCCGCGTTGCTTCTTTGGCTCCCATGACTTCCCGAGGCCTCGCCAAGCTCTCTGGAGAGCTGCTGCGTTGCGCTCCCGGTACCGAGGTTGAGGTTGCCGCTGAGATCCGTGAGGGTGGTGAGTTCGCTGATCTCGCCTCGCGTCTTGACGGGGGAGTGATCTTGGTTGGCGAGCGCGCAAGCCGCACGCCGGGTCTGCTCAGTGAAGTTGTTCGACTGGCAGAACGCACTCACTGCCGTATTCAGTGGGTCCCTCGCCGCGCCGGTGAGCGCGGTGGAGTGGAAGCCGGTCTTCTTCCCGGTCTTCTGCCTTTCGGCCGTACGCTTGCCTCTCAAGAGGCTCGCGAGTCTTTGGCATGGGGAGAGATTCCCGCTCAGCGCGGTCTTGATGCCACGCAGATGCTGGAAGCTGCAGCTGATGGTCGCCTTAAGGCGCTTGTCGTCGGTGGCGTTGACCTTCGTGACTTCGATGATCCGGCTGCCGCGCGAAAGGCGCTTGATCAGGTTGATTTCTTGGTGAGCCTTGAGGTTCGTCGCAGTGAGGTGACCGATCGTGCAGATGTGATCTTGCCGGTCGCACCTCCGCTGGAAAAGAACGGAACCTTCATCAACTGGGAAGGTCGTTTGCGCCCCTTCGGCCAGGCCATCGCCTCACGTTCACAGACCGATCGACTGGTTTTCGATGCGCTTGCCAGCGAGTTTGGTGTGGATCTTGGTCTGCACGACCTCGTGGGTCTGTATGACCAAGTGAATCCGCTCATGCAGTGGAACGGTCAGCGTGAAGAATTCGTTCCGGCGAAGGCCTCGGAATTGGTTGAGGTCGGCCAGGGCGAGGCACTTCTTGCCACCCACAAGCCGATGCTCGACGCAGGTCGTCTGCAAGACGGCGCAACTATGCTGGCGGGAAGCGCACGTCGTCCAGTCGTCTTTGCCTCGCGCGCAACTGTTGCGGGCCTCGGCATTGACGAGGGTGAGGAACTCACGCTCAGTACCCAGCGCGGAAGCATCACGCTTCCCCTGCAATTTGCTGATCTTCCGGAAGGAGTCGTCTGGGTGCCCGAGTGCTCCCAGGGATCTATCGTCCACGAATCATTGGGGAACTTCGGTTCTTCTGTCACCTTGAGCGCAAAGGGGGAGGTGGCCCGATGAACCTGATCCCCCTGGATGTTCCCACGTACACCGCTGCGGACTTTACGCAGGAAACCTGGTGGTTGACAGTCCTCAAGGCCGTTTTCATCATCGTTTTCCTGATTCTCAACGTTCTGCTTGCCCTGTGGGTTGAACGTCGAACGATCGGACGCATGCAGACCAGGCCCGGCCCGAATGTTGCCGGTCCCTTCGGCTTGTTCCAAGCAATTGCCGATGCCGTGAAGCTACTCTTCAAGGAAGACATGTGGACGCGTAAGGCCGATAAGTTCATTTATCTGCTTGCGCCCTCGATCTCGGCATTTGCGGCCTTCTCGATTTTCGCTGTGATCCCGATGGGACCGAATGTTTCGATCTTCGGGCACTCCACACCGTTGCAGCTGGCGGATATGCCGGTCGCGGCCCTGTACGTTCTGGCGATTTCTTCGCTGGGTCTGTACGGCATTGTGCTGGGTGGTTGGTCCGCGTCCTCGACGCTTCCGCTCTACGGTGCGGTTCGTTCGTCGGCCCAGGTGATTTCCTATGAGCTTTCCATGGGAATGTCACTGGTTGCGGTCTTCTTGATGGCCGGCTCGATGTCGACCTCGCAGATTGTGGCCTCGCAGGCACAGACCTGGTGGTTCCTGCCCTTGGCGCCCGCCTTTGTGATCTACCTGATTTCCATGGTCGGTGAAGTCAACCGTCTTCCCTTCGACCTTCCCGAGGCCGAAGGCGAGTTGGTCGCCGGTCACATGACCGAGTACTCCTCAATGAAATTCGGTTGGTTCTACCTGTCTGAATACGTCAACATGTTCAACGTTTCAGCGGTGGCGACGACCATGTTCTTCGGCGGCTGGCACGCCCCCTGGCCCCTCTCGCACATTGAGTTTCTCAATGGTGGCTGGTTCGGAATACTGTGGTTCTTCCTCAAGATGTGGTTCTTCATGCTCCTCATGATCTGGACACGAAGCACCCTGCTGCGTTTCCGTTACGACCAGTTCATGCAGCTGGGTTGGAAGCGACTGATCCCGATCTCGCTGGCCTGGCTGGTCATGGTTGCCATTATTCGGGCAATCACCCAGTGGGTGTCTTTGACCCTGCCGCAGCTGATCGGTGGCGTTGCTGGAATCTTCGTTATTGCATTGATCGTCATGTGGTTCGCCGATTCGCGTGATGCTCGTAAGGAAGCCCTTGCACAGGCTGAGAAGCAAGAACGCTTGGCGAACTTTGATCCCATGGCGGATGGCTTCCCGGTGCCTCCGCTTCCGGGACAACAGCTACCGCCCTCGCCGCGCGCAAACCGCGTGGTCACTGCTGCCGCATTGGAGGAGACGAATGACTGATCAGAACGACAGCCAGAATCTGCGTTACGAGCAGGATCCGAAGGGGCCGATCGGTCAGTTCTTCGCTCCCTTCGCGGGCTATGGAGTGACCCTGTCCTCCTTCTTCCGCCCGACCGTGACCGAGCAGTACCCCTTCGAGGGTCCCTTCGTCGAGCCTCGTTTCCACGGACGCCACCAGCTCAACCGCTACGCGGATGGCTTGGAAAAGTGCGTGGGTTGTGAACTTTGTGCGTGGGCATGCCCCGCGGACGCTATCTACGTCGAGGCCGCATCGAATACTCCCGAGGAACAGTACAGTCCCGGTGAGCGCTACGGTCGCGTCTACCAGATCAACTACCTGCGCTGCATTTTCTGCGGATTCTGCATCGAGGCCTGCCCGACTCGCGCCCTGACCATGGGGCACGATTTCGAGCTTGCCGAGTACCGCCGCATTGATGACATCTATGAGAAGGACCAGCTTCTGGTTCCGCTCTCAGAGGGAATGCTTCAGCCTCCTCACCCGCAGGTGGAAGGCTTGAGCGATGGTGACTACTACCGTGGCGCGGTACAGGGTCCCACACAAACTCAGATTGATTGGGTACGCGAACATCGTCCAGATGATCCCTCCCTTGCAACTGCCCGTCCCGTCAACGAGGAGGCGCGTCAGGCATGACCTTAATGAATTGGCCTGAAATGGCATCAACGGGGGAGGCGATCCTCTTTGGCTGCGTGGCGGTCTTCATGGTCGCATGCGCCCTGGGCGTCCTCTTCTTCAAGAAGGCCGTTTACTGTGCGATCTGCATGGTCGGAGTTATGCTCGGCCTTGCGATCTTGTACCTCATGCACGGGGCAGCATTCTTGGGCACGGTCCAAGTTGTCGTCTACACCGGCGCAATCATGGTCCTCTTCCTCTTCGTCATCATGATGATCGGCTTGAGTGCCTCTGATAACTACGCACGTCAATCGCGTGGACGCATCGTGACCTCGGTGCTGATGGCCCTTGGTCTGGGTGCGATCCTCATCGGAGCAATTGCTCGCTCGCGCACCGCGGGAAGCTCGGCCTCGCTCAGTGACGATCCCTACTCGAACGCACCGATCACCGACTTGGCGGCAACGCTATTCTCGCGCAACTGGTTCTCAATGGAACTCGCGGGAATTCTGCTGATCACCGCAGCAATCGGCGCGATGCTTCTCACCCACTCCGATCAGCTTGGTCCGGTACTCACGCAGCGCACGACCGCAGAAGCGAAGATGCGCGCCTTCAAGGCCTCGGGACGTCGAATTGGACAGCTCCCGGCCCCCGGTGTGTACGCCCACTCCAACGCGGTCGATGTCCCCGCACTTTCGGGCGAAACTCACGAACCCGTTGAAGAATCGGTTCCCAGGGTTCTGCGTGTGCGTGGCTTGGATCGTGTTGTTGGTCAGGTCGAACCCGAAGTTGCACAGTCGCTGGCATTGGCCAAGGGCGGCTCCCTCGACCACACGATCTTCGATCCGGCTCACCCCAGCACTCACGAGCGTTCTCAGGCATGGGGTATGCCGGGTGCCGCAGCTCCCACTGGTCTGAAGCAGCCGCAGGCTCCCCAGACCGCTGATGAAGGGAAGGAAGAAGAATGAGCCTTGCAGCCTACTTGGTGCTCTCGGGGATCCTCTTCGCGATCGGAGCAGCCATCGTTCTGGTCCGTCGCAGTGCGGTGATCTCCCTCATGGGAGTCGAGCTCATGCTCAACTCAGCCAACCTTGCCTTCGTGACCTTCGCACGAATCCACGGAAATGTGAGTGGCGAAATCATGGCCTTCTTCGTCATGGTCGTTGCTGCCGCGGAAGTTGTTGTCGGCCTGGCAATCGTCGTGTCCATCTTTAAGTCACGCGTCACTACAAACGTTGACGACCTCGATCTGCTGAAGAACTGAGGAGTAAGCCGGAATGACCTTTACACTGCTGAATGCTGTGGCCCAAGCCGCAGCTCCAGTCGAGGCTACGGGAGTCTTCTCCTGGGCTTGGCTGATGATCGCAATTCCCGCTGTTTCCAGTGCACTTCTCCTTGTATGCGGACGCCGCTGCGATCGCTGGGGCCATCTCCTGGCAACTCTGGCATCGTGGGCGTCCTTCGCTGTCGGACTTGGCGTCATTATCACCATGCTCTCCGCAGCCCCCGATACGCGCCGCTTTGAACTCCCACTTTTCTCGTGGATTCCCGCGGGCGAGTTCTCGGTGAACTTCGGCTTGATGATCGATCCTCTGTCGATGACCTTCGTCATGCTGGTCACCTTCGTCGGTTCGCTTATCCACGTCTACGCCATCGCCTACATGGAGCACGACACGGATCGTCGTCGCTTCTTCGCCTACCTCAACCTCTTCATCGCCGCGATGCTCATCCTGGTTCTGGCGGACTCCTACGCGGGTCTCTTCGTCGGATGGGAAGGCGTGGGCTTGGCCTCGTACCTGCTCATCGGTTTCTGGAACTACGTTCCCGCCAATGCGGTTGCTGCGAAGAAGGCATTCGTGATGAACCGCGTCGGTGACATGGGCCTGCTCATTGCGATGATGGCGATGGTCGCTAACTTCTCGACCGTCAACATCGAGGAAGTGAACGCAGCGGCCGCCACGGTTTCTCCCGTTCAAGCAACCATCATTGGTTTCTTCCTGCTGGTGGGCGCGTGCGGTAAGTCGGCGCAGTTCCCCTTGCAGGCTTGGTTGGGTGACGCAATGGCCGGTCCGACCCCGGTGTCCGCGCTTATTCACGCGGCGACGATGGTCACCGCCGGTGTTTACCTGATTGTTCGTTCGGGTGCGATCTTCCAGGCATCGCCGATCGCGGCTACCGCGGTTGTCATCGTCGGTGCGATCACGCTGCTCTTTGGCGCGATTGTTGGTTGTGCCAAGGATGATATGAAGAAGGTTCTTGCGGCCTCGACCATGAGCCAGATCGGCTACATGATGCTGGGTGCGGGCCTTGGCCCCATCGGTTGGGTCTTCGCGATTTTCCACCTCTTCACTCACGGTTTCTTCAAGGCGCTCATGTTCCTTGGTGCGGGTTCCGTCATGCACGGAATGAATGACCAGGTCAATATGCGTCGCTTTGGTGCTCTGCGCACCGCCATGAAGGTCACCTGGCTGACCTTCGCCTGTGGCTGGTTGGCAATCCTTGGTATTCCTCCCTTCTCGGGATTCTTCTCCAAGGACAAGATCATCGAAGCAGCATTCGGTGCGACCACCTTCGCCGGTCACGAGGCCGTCTGGGCAGGTTGGGTCTTCGGTATCGTCACCATGGTTGGCGCTGGTATTACCGCCTTCTACATGTCGCGACTGTTCTTCATGACCTTCCACGGCACTGCTCGTTGGACCACCGAGGCCGAAGGCAACGGTGTCCACCCGCATGAGTCGGGTCCGCTGATGACCATCCCGATGGTGATCTTGGCGGTCTGCGCAGCTGTGGTCGGTGGCCTCCTGTCAATTGGTGATGTCTTCACGACGTGGCTTGAGCCTTCGCTTGGCGTTGCTGAGCACGCTCACCCGGTTGCTCCTGAAATTGCCATCCAGGTTGTCACTTTGCTTCTGGTGCTTGCTGGCGCAGGAATTGCGTGGGCCATGTACGGTCGCCGCGAGGTTCCCACCGCCATCCCGGCAGGCAATGCGCTCACGCGTGCTGCCCGCGTTGACCTGTACCAAGACACCGTTAATGAAGCGCTCTTCATGACTCCGGGTATCGCCCTGGTGAAGACCGCGACCCTTGGTGATGACAAGGCGATCGACGGCGTTGTCCACTTGGTCGAAGCGGCATCAACTGGTACTGGCCGAGCGGTTGGTTTCACTCAGTCCGGTCGCGTGCGTACCTACGCCTCTTACATTCTTGGCGGGGTCGTGTGTGCCCTTGCCGCCGTCCTGGCATTTTCGCTGTGAGGAAGTAAGGATCTATGCAGATGTCTCAAATGCTCAGCGCGCCACTACCGTGGCTGTCGATTCTTGTTGCACTTCCCGCACTGGGTGCTGTGCTTCTTCTGGCGATTCCATCCCTGCGCCAAGCGGGGCGTGCCTTCGCACTCATTCTTTCGCTGTGTGAGCTGGTCGTAGCCATCGTTGCTGCGGTTGCATTCGACTGGTCGCATTCCTCCACCTACCAGCTTTCCGAGGCCTATTCCTGGATTCCTCAGATTGGCTTGAGTTGGGCGCTGGCCGTGAATGCTCTTGGCTTGGTGATGATCCTTCTGGCCGTCGCCTTGGTTCCCCTGGTTGTCGTGGCCGGATGGAATGAGGACGAGGACCCCTCTCGTACGGGTGCTTACCTCGGTTGGGTTCTGTTCTTGGAATCCTTCATGGTGCTGATCTTCGCCGCATCGGATGTCCTGCTCTTCTACCTGGCATTCGAAGGAATGTTGGTTCCGCTCTTCGTGATGATTGGTCGTTACGGAGTTGGTGAAAAGAAGGCGCGTCAGCGTGCAGCAATGAAGTTCTTGCTCTTCTCGCTGGCTGGCGGTCTGGTCATGCTCGGCGGCTTGGTCGCTATTTGGGCCCTGGCTGCTCGCCGTGGAGACACGCTCTTCATGATCGATACTCTGTCGTCCGGAACTGTTGGTCTTCCGGTTGGAATCCAGATCGGCCTGTTCCTAACCTTCTTCATCGCCTTCGCGATCAAGGCTCCAATGGTTCCCCTTCACACCTGGCTGCCTGACACCGCTGAAAATGCCCGTCCGGGCACTTCAGTGCTGCTTGTTGGCATCCTGGATAAGGTCGGCACATTTGGCATGATCACCCTGTGCCTGCGTCTGTTCCCGCTGGGAGCCGCAACTCTGCAGTGGTGGATCTGCGGATTTGCTGTCCTGTCAATCCTCTGGGGTGGTTTGGCTGCTATCGGCCAAAACGACATCATGCGCCTGGTTTCCTACACCTCGGTTTCGCACTTTGGCTTCATGGTTCTGGGCATTTTCATCGGCTCGCAGATCGCGCTGACCGGTGCCATGGTCTACATGGTCGCCCACGGTGTCTCAATCGCCGCGATGTTCCTGCTGTCCGGCTGGCTGTCGAGGCGAGGCGGAACCCAAGACATGCGCCAATACGGCGGTATGCAGCGCGTGAGCCCTGTCTTGGCTGGTCTGTGGCTCTTCTCTGGCTTGGCCTCGATTGCGCTTCCGGGTCTCTCTGGCTTCGTCCCCGAGTACTTGGTTCTGATGGGCACGTGGAAGGTTTCGACACTTCTTGCACTCTTTGCAGTGCTGGGAGTGGTCTTGGCCGCGCTGTACATGCTCATGCCCTACCAGCGAGTCTTCACCGGTCCTCCGCGAGAGGATAAGAAGCATATTGCTGATCTGAACGGACGTGAAAAGACCGTTATGACCCCGCTGGTCATTGCAATGCTTGTTCTGGGTATTTGGGCGGCGCCTCTGGTTTCTGCTCTGGCACCCATCGCCGATGAGGGCTCACATCTCCTCACCGCAGCGACCGCAACTCTGAGTGAAGGGAGCGCACAGTGAATTCTGTTGCAACGGCCGTTAACTTTACGGTTCCCGAGATTTCGTGGGCCGCGCTCGCGCCGGTTCTGTGCGTTCTTTGCGGAGGCATCCTTGCGGTACTGGCCGAGTCCTTCGTGCCGGTACGTGCGCGCCGCGCCTCGGTCTTTGGAATTGCCGTCGTCGCTCTGATCGCTTCCGCAGTCGCTCTGGTGATGCGTTGGGCTGCCGTTCTTGGATCCCCTCAGTCCCTGGGGGAGTACATTGAGGATCCTTTGACGGTTGCAGCTCAGGGAATCTTGGTCCTGATCGCTTTCTTCGCGGTTCTGGTTATTGCCGATCGTTCCGAGGCCCGAGACGGTGCTTTCGCCGGCCAGCCTTCGGATCGTCCCGGTTCCTCCGATGAAGAGCGTTCCGATTCAAAGGGTTACCAGCGTTCGGAAATGTTTGCTCTGGTGCTTTTCTCCACCGGCGGCATGATGATCTTCCCCGCGGCGAACTCCTACATCGCGCTTTTCGTGGCTCTGGAAGTCATGTCTTTGCCGCTGTACATCCTGGCCGCAACGGCACGCCGTCGCCGTCAGCTCTCGCAGGAAGCTGCCCTGAAGTACTTCATCTTGGGTGCCTTCTCCTCTGGCTTCATGCTCATGGGTTCCGCCTTCCTTTACGGTTACTCAGGCTCGCTGCTGATCTCCAACGCGGCGACTCCTACGGCTCAGACCGCTGGAATGCAGATTCTTCTGCTCATGGGCACGGTCATGGTCATGGTCGGCCTGCTTTTCAAGGTCGGTGCTGCTCCCTTCCACGCATGGACTCCCGATGTCTACACAGGCGCGCCGACTCCCGTGACGGGCTTTATGGCCGCCGCGGTTAAGCTCGCAGCCTTTGCCGCGATGCTTCGCTTCTTCCAGGTTGTCGCAGCACCCCTGCAGTGGAGCCTCATCCCGATCATGGTTGTTGTCATCATCTTGACCATGCTGGTGGGTACCTTCGCCGGTGTCGTCCAGATGGATGTCAAGCGCATGCTTGCCTACTCCTCGATCGCCCACGCGGGCTTCATCCTCATGGGTGTGATCTCGCTGCTGCGCTACTCTGCCGGACACGTTCTCTTCTACGTTCTGGCCTATGCGGTTGCAACCATCGGTGCTTTCGGTGTGATTACCCTGGTGCGTTCGCGCGACGATCAGGACACCATCGGCGGGGAAGTGACAGACCTGCGTCGCTGGGCGGGACTTGGAAAGACCAACCCGGCCCTGGCCTCGGCAATGCTGATCTTCCTGCTGTCTTTCGCGGGCATTCCCTTCACCGGCGGTTTCATCGCGAAGTTCGTCGTTTTCTCGGATGCTTTCGCAGCTGGAAATGCCTGGCTTGTTGCGCTTGCGCTGGCATGCTCGGCGGTCACCGCCTTCTACTACTTCCGTCTGGTTCGCGTGATGTTCTTCTCGGAGCCGCGTGAAGACGTTGCGGTTGTTCGCTCCGAAGGTTTCACAGGTGTTGCCATTACCGTGTGTGCTGTGGGTACGATTGCACTGGGACTCTTCCCGAGTCCGGTTCTGTCTCTACTCAATCAGGTGGTTGTGCTTCTCCCGTGAGCGCCGTAATCGACTTACACGTTCCTGATCTCGAGGCCCGAATTCTTCCGGGCCTCGAGGCCGTTGAGGACCGTTTGCGCCAGGCCGTGTCCCACTCTCGGGACCTGGTTACAGAATTGACGTCTCACCTAGCCCAGGCCGGTGGCAAGCGTATGCGCCCCCTGCTGACCTTGGTTGCCGCGCAGTTTGGTGATCCCGAGCGCGCGCTCAGCAACGAAGTCCTCACGGCAGCAACGGGTATCGAACTGACGCACTTGGCCTCGCTCTACCACGACGATGTCATGGATTCTGCGCCCACCCGCAGGGGGGTTCCATCGGCTCAACATCTGTGGGGCAATAACCGCGCGATTCTTGCAGGAGACATCCTCTTTGCACGTGCATCGGCCATGATTGCCACTTTGGGCGATGAAACGGTTCGCCACCACGCCATCACTTTCGAGCGCCTGTGCATGGGGCAGCTCAATGAAACTTTCGGCCCCCAGGACGGGGATGACCCGCTGAAGTTCTACATCCAGGTGCTGGCTGATAAGACCGGTTCTCTGGTGGCATCTGCGGCGGCATTCGGTGCGATGCATGCGGGTGCAGATCAGGCGACGATTGACGCCCTCACTCAGTTTGGTGAGCGTTTGGGAGTCGCCTTCCAGATCGCCGACGATGTTATTGATTTGGGGCCCGAGGCCGGCGCTTCGGGGAAGACCCCGGGAACTGATCTTCGCGAAGGCGTGGATACTCTTCCCGTGCTTCTTCTTCGCCGCGCGCAGTCAAATGGCAATCTGGACCCCGAGGGACAGAAGATTTTGTCCATGCTGGATGGGGATCTTTCCTCCGACCAGGCTTTGGCTGCGCTGGTTGAACGCCTGCGTGAGCATGACGTTGTGTCGCAGACACGGGAACTTGCTCGTCAGTGGTGCGATAGCTCTCTTGAGTGCATTGCCGACCTTCCCGATGGGGAAGCCAAGCAGGCTCTGATCTCTTTTGCCCACCTGATGGTGGATCGCGTCGCCTGATTGCGCCGCACCCCTCTTGAGGCGTGCCCTGGCCTTCACAGT
>CALHID010000299.1 GCA_938030835.1 uncultured Actinomyces sp.
AGCAGCCGCGGAGTCATCAACCTTCTTTGCGATGGAGAAGACCTGCTTTGCCGCGGCACCCGCATCTGCACCCAGGACGACGTCCTGAGCTGAAACGATACGGGGTTGCATATCGTTCGCAGTAATATCCGCAGTGTTCCAGTAGTGGCCGGATACAACCTCGGGGACGTGACCGTACAGAACAATGATCGCGAACTTATTTGCGGGGACCTCGGGAAGCTTGATTTCCAGCTTGTTCGCCGAGCAGGTGATGGTCGCGTTCTGACGAATTGCTCCGCCGGACACATCTGGCCCGTTGTAGCCGTTAGCAACCGAGTCAACGAGCTTCAGATTCGCTTCGTTGTTCTTCAACTGCGGTTCAAGATCAGCACAGTTGAAGTCCCACTTCGGATCTTCGGAGTTATCAACAACGGTGACGTTCTTCAGGCCGTTCTCTCCACCAGGAACCGTAATACGCCACGCGAGCGTACGGTTCGTGTTGTACATGTTGAAGAGCCAGCCATCCTTGCGGAAATCAACACCGACACCAATGCCGGGCTGGATGTTCACATCAACCGACTTCGTCTCGGTCAGATGGAAAGGCTGAGTCTTACCGACCTCATTCTTAGATAGGGTCAGCTGCGAGGTCGTAATAACCCAGCCATCCCAAGAAGCTGCGCCTTCAGCTGCCTCATTGAAGACAACCTTGACGGTGCCATCCGGCCCCCAGGTGCCACAGCCAATGACTGTACCCGTTGAAGACTTCACATCGAAATTGAAGGGCATAATCGGCTTAGCCGACTTTGTTGAAAGCTTGTACTGGAAGTACTGGCCTGCGGTCACCTTCGAGCTGGTCGACCACTTGACTTTAAAACCAACGGTTGCCCCGACGGTGAAGCTTGTCTTCGGGTTACCACTTTGATCGGTCAGCTCAGGTTCACCGATTGTCATTTTCGATGAAATATCCGTGGTGGGCGCCGGACAGGTTGCGGCGAGGGCGGCGGGAGCGGCAGCGTCAGAGAAGATCTCAACGGCACCGATACCACCAACCGCAAGTGTCAGCGCTGCGAGCGCAGAAACCGCGCGCTTAGTGCGGAGGGTTGTCATAGGAAAGACTCCAAAAATCCGAAGATTGACAGATTCAAGAATATATTACAGCTAATCGGACTTAAATTCCTAGCGTTTTCTCAGTGAAATTTATTCAGATTTCATTCATTAACATCTCATAAAGAAACCAGGAAGTCATCCTCATCAACCACGGCTCCGCCCGTAATTCCAAGGATAATTGTTGCTGCAGACTCAATATCCCGGGTTGAACGCATCCGCTCCAAACGCTCAGAACGAGTGACGATACTCTCAGGGACCTCGACATTTCCCTTAGGAAGCCAGCGCAGTCGATATTCAATCACCGCTCCCTGCGCCCATTCCTCCCAGCGCAAAACGTGAGGAACCTGCTCAACCTGATGCACTTCAACCATCATGATCGACTGATTCCCGATAGGGCTGAGCAAAGCAAAACCATCAACTACTTGTTCAGCACTGAGTGCATGTTCACGATCCCGCGCTAAGGCTTCTCGCAAGTCATCACTCAACTCTTGCACTACCGAACGCAGCTCTCGTTCGGCCTCGGCATCGCGACGGCTCTGACGGGAAGGCGCTCCCCGCACATCAGCGACCAACTCGCGTGAATCAATCGTCTCTGGAAAAGCCTCAGCCAAGGCCTCGGCAAGCTCAGCGGGACCCACCCAGCGCGGCGAATACACGGCCAAGGACACTGCGGAATCAGGATCGGGCTGCATAACAACGCCACTTCCCGCAATGCGCACAGCCCCGGCCAAGCGCCGAGCCATCCGCTCCAGCACCAGCAGGACCTGATATTCGAGGCCAACGGGCAAGCCCTCCGGGAATGCCGCAGCCCAGCGGTCACTCGCGGCAAGCTCAGGAGGCGCAGGTTCCCCGCGCATCGGCTCGCACTCCACAACCCACGCATGAGTGAGGTCTGCAGCCAAGCCGAGTGGGCCTCGGACGTTCACGGGAAGCGCCCACGGGCCAGTAAGCTCTACTCCCCCGCGAAGATGCAGGCGACCGGGAGCAACCCAATGCGCCTCGTCCCACGCAGAAACAGCCAGGGCCTCAAGCTCATCATCTTCAACGGAAGCGCCCACGCAGAAGAGGTGATTCGCCAGTCCAAGCTCAACAGGAAGGGGCAAAACCTCACGCGCAGCGGAAGTGGCGCCCATAGACACGCGCGCAACATGGTCATCAAGGCGAATCTCGCCGGTGCCATTTACTCGCAGAGCGGTGTCGAAAGCACGCATCCCCCCGACTGAGGTCATCGAGGTTTCAGTTAACGGATGCGAAGCCGTCTGACTCAGCGAGGACTGGACACCTCGCGCGGAATCATGAGCCTGTCCAGCAGGAGTAGCTTCTAAACGCTCGCGAAAGGACCGGCGTTTGGGAGGTAGCGATGCTTCTTGACCCACGATCAGCGCTCGATACGGGTGCGGCTAAAGCGAAGGTGAGTACGCGAGGGCGTCGGCCCGCGCTGACCCTGGTAGTGAGAACCCAGGCCTTCACTGCCGTAGGGGTGCTCGGCGGGCGAGGACAGGTCGAAGAAGCACAGCTGCCCGATCTTCATGCCCGGGTAGAGCAGAATCGGCATGGTCGCAGTATTCGACAGTTCCAGGGTGACGTGGCCAGAAAAGCCGGGGTCAATAAAGCCAGCGGTGGAGTGGGTGAGCAGGCCCAAGCGCCCCAGCGAAGACTTTCCTTCAAGGCGCGCAGCGATGTCGTCGCCCAGGGTCACCAGCTCATAGGTTGCACCCAGCACAAACTCACCGGGGTGCAGCACGAAGGGATCATCCGGCCCCACGTCCACGCTGTGGGTCAGGTCAGATTGATCGGCAGCGGGATCGATCACCGGATAGCGGTGATTATCGAAGAGGCGGAAGAGGCGATCCAAACGCACGTCGATACTTGCGGGTTGAATCAGAGAGCGATCAAGCGGATCCAATTGAATACGTCCGCTATCAAGGCTTGCTGAAATATCGCGATCACTGAGCAGCATGGTGCCATTCTCGCACAGTTTGGGGTGAGCCTACGCGCCTCAGCGGGCGCGTTGGGTGACGGCTAAGCTACCTGTGTGCCTGTGACCGAAAGAGAAACTACCCGAAGCGCCATCATGGAGTGGTACCGCCTTCATCGACGCGATCTTCCCATGCGCGCCGATGATGTTTCCCCGTGGGGCACGCTTGTTTTTGAGGTCATGAGCCAGCAAACCCCCATCCCTCGCGTTCAGCCGATTTGGGAGCGCTGGATGAGCCTGTGGCCAACTCCCGCTGATCTTGCGAAAGCCTCCCCAGCCGAGGTGCTTGTCGAGTGGAGCCACCTGGGTTACCCATCGCGGGCTCTGCGCCTTCGCGACTGCGCACTGAGTATCACGCGCGATTTCGGAGGCCTTCTCCCCTCCACGTACGAGGCCTTGCTGGAGCTGCCAGGAATTGGCCCCTACACCGCCAGCGCAATTGCATCCTTCCAGTTCCACCAGCGTATCCCAGTCCTTGATACGAATATTCGGCGTGTGTTCGCGCGAATCTGCGACGGGGTCGAATTCGCGCGACGTTCCGCACCTTCGCGGTCTGAGTTCGCTGCGGCGATGGAATGGCTGCCCGAAGACGGTGCAGAGTGCGCGCTGTGGAATGTGGCGATTATGGAGTTTGGAGCGCTTGTCTGCACGCAGCGCTCCCCCAAATGCGACGGCTGCCCGCTACGCGAGAACTGCGCGTGGGCAAAGGGTGGTTTCCCGCCCGCCGAGGTCCGGCCTCGTGGGCAAAGTTGGAAGGGAACCGACCGGCAGGCTCGGGGGCGCGTGATGGCGGCTTTGCGCGCCTCTCCCTCGGGAATTTCGATTGACGAGGCCGTCGCCGCGGCACGCTTAGAGGGCGCGGATCCGCAGCAGGCTCCTCGCGTCATTGAGGCTCTGATACGCGATGGCCTGGTTGCCGAAGAGGTGGCAACCAGGCACATCACTCTTCCTCGGGAGTGAGGAAGGGGCTGGACCCCGGAGGGTGGGCCTAGCCCTTGACTGCTCCTGCCATTGCGAAACTTCCTCCGGAAACCTTCTGCATGATTGCGTACAGAACCAGAGCCGGGCTGGAATAGATCACCGCGAATGCGGCAAGCTTTCCATAAACAACGGCTCCGTGAGTTCCGAAGAACTGGTAAATTGCGACGGCAGCTGGCTGAATATCCGGATCAGTCGTCAAGATGAAGGGAACGAAGAAGTTCCCCCAGGTCGCGGTGAATATGAAGATAAAGACGACCAACAGACCGGGTTTCATCAGGGGAAGAACAATGGTTCGCAGAGCCTTGAGGGCGCTGGCGCCATCGACCCAGGCTGCTTCTTCAAGAGACACAGGGACAGAGTCCATGAAGTTCTTAAGCATCCACACGGCCATGGGCAGTGAGGTTGCAGTCATGAAGCAGATGATGCCGGGCATCGAATCGATCAGATCGAGGCTGACGAAGAGCGAGTACACGGGAACCATCAGTGCCGTAATGGGCAAGCAGGTTCCAAAAAGAATCGTGTACATGAATCCGCGAGCGAAACGACTCTTGTAGCGAGACAGCGGGTAGGCCGCGAGCGCGCCGACGACAACGGTCAGGATTGCCGTTCCGAAGGAGAGAATCGCAGAATTCCAAAGGGGAAGCCAGGTTCGGTCAAATGTCGCGATGTCCGTGTAATTCTCGGTCGTGAAATGCTCAGGAACACTCAGGGAGACGGTTGCCGTTGGGTTGAAGGAGGCAAAGAGCACCCACGCCAATGGAATCAGGAATGAAATTCCGATCAATGCCAAGACGATGCTTGAGATCAAGCGAACCGTTTTCTCGCGCGGATTAGCGACGGAGGGGATTTCCTTAGCTTGCGTAGCCATCAGTCCACCTCCGGCTTCAATGCGCGAATGTAAACCAGAGCGAAGAGCGCACCCAGCACAATGGTCACCGTCGCAATAGCCGTACCGTAACCAATCAGAGAGTTCTTAAAGGCTTCTTGGTAGGCCATGACCGGCAGGGTTGTCGACTGAGTTCCCGGGCCGCCGCCCGTCATCACCCACAGGAGCGTAAAAACGCCCAGGGTTTGAAGGGTGGTCAGGAGCAGGTTGGTGGAGATAGAGCCCTTGATCATGGGAATGGTGACAAAGAAGAATCGCTGCCAGCCCCGTGCTCCGTCGACTTTTGCCGCTTCTTGAATTTCCGGTGGAACTTCGGCCAGCGCCGCGGAATACACCATCATTGAGAAGGCCGTACCGCGCCAGATATTGGCCATGATGACCGAGAACATGGGGAAAGTCAGGAGCCAGGTTGTTCCGCCGAGGCCGATGTAACCCAGCAGGACGTTGAGTGTTCCGTCAGTGGAGAAGAAAGCATAGAGCGCGAAGGCGGCGACGATTTCGGGCATGACCCAGGCGATCACAACAACGCCACCGACAAGTGTGGAAAGGATCTTCGGCGCCTTACGCATGAGCATTGCCAAGGCCAGACCCAAGATGTTCTGGCCGACAACAGCTGACGCAAACACAAAGATGACGGTAAGCAGGACTGCTTTCCAGAAAGCATTGCTGGTCAGCAGTTCCGCATAGTTTTCGAGGCCAACAAATTCGGGGTTTGCCGCTTTGTAGCCCGAAAGGGCGGCATTGGTCAAAGACCCATATACCGAGTATGCAATGGGACCGACGAGGAACACCGCCATAAGAGCAACTGCTGGAAACAGCAGGCCCATTCGGCCCGTTTGGCGGGCGATGCGAGAAATCAGTGTCTCGCGTCGCCCGCCAAGGGTCGCAGTGCTCTCGGTCCCCACACGAACCGAGGTGGACATGTTACTTCGCCGCTTCGATGTTCTTCTCGCCGACGATCTTCACCAGGCCCTCGTCATAAGCCTTTGCGGCCTGTTCGGGGGTCTGTTCCTTGGTGACCACGGATTCGGTGGCTGTCTGGATATTCGTGGAGATCTGCGGGTAGTCGGGAGTTGCAGGGCGGAAGTGAGTGTACTTGACGATTCCAGCGAAGAACTCGAAGGAGGGGTTGGCCTTGAGGTACTCGGGATCGGAGACGATGTCCTTACGGACGGCAATCGCGGAGGTCGCGATGGAGTACTGCAGAGAGCCCTTCTTGTTCAGAGCGGTCTTGACGAAGTCGGCTGCCAGTTCGGGATCCTTGGTCTGGGATCCAACGGAGAGTACCCAGCCACCGGAAAGCGTGGTGAATCCGGGTTCTTGTCCCTTCTGAGTCGGCATCTTTGCCAGACCGATGGTGTCTTGCCATTCGGCCCACTTGGTGGAATCCTGCATCCACACGTAGGGAAGCCAGGAACCATCGATATCGATGGCGAGCTTGCCCTTGGGAAGGAGCTCAGTGGAAACGCGAGTACCGACTGCCTTGTCCAGAGCAACGTCGTTGGAGGGGGCCAGGCCTTCGGAGTATGCGGTCTGGTAGAAGGTCAGAGCGTCCTTAAAGCCCTGGGAGCCACTGACCCACTTGTTGGTATCGGTGTTGTACAGGGTGTCCTGAGTTCCGTAGAGCAGCATTTCGAAGCCTTGCATGGTGGTCTGTTCGCCACCGGCGCGGCCTGCGTAGATGTTCATGGGGATAACGCCGGGCACCTTTTCCTTGATGGTGCGTGCTGCGGAAAGAATCTCGTCCCAGTTCTTGGGCTGCCAATCGGTCGGCAGACCTGCCTGCTCGAAGATCTTCTTGTTGAAGTAGATACCGCGGGTATCGGTGCCGAAGGGAACACCGTAGAGCTTGCCATCCATGCCCTTTGCGCCCTGAGTCGAGCTTTCGGGATACTGGCTCCACTCATCCCAGTCCTTCACGTACTGATCGATGGGCAGTAGGTATCCAGCTGCAGCATCGCTCATGACCTGGAAGGTGTCTTCATAGATGATGTCGGGAGCCTTGGACTTCGACTTATTCATCAGTGCGAGCTTGGTGAAGTACTGGTCAGCCTCGGCTTCAACGGGCTGAAGATCGATGGTGACACCCTTGTGGGTCGACTCGAATTCTTCCTTCGCACGCTTCATGAAGTCTTCAACCTGTGGGAAAGACGAGGTCTTGTAGTAGGTGACGACAAGCGACTTTCCTTCTGAGCTTCCAGAAGCAGCCTTGTCCTTGGATCCAGAGCAGGCTGTCAGGCCAACAGCTGCGATACCGACTACGGCAACAGCCGCGAGTGCACGTCGTGCCATTGAACTCTCCTTTGATAGTTCTGTGACTTCCTGTAGGCGGGCGGGTGGCCACACTGTCGTTCCCGCTCCCCCTCATGCCCCTTTGACACGGAAGTCCTTATGTGAACTGTATTACTACGTAGAAAGTCAATTCCAGACTCCATGGATTGCACTTTGGTTACGAAGAGCACAAAAGATGCTGGATGCACCCATCAAGGGCACTGAAATGAATAAACGCAGGTCACGCGTATATGAATGCACTAACGGGCCGCTGAGTTTTCTTTCACGAAACGATCAATCAGCACGTGAATTTCATGCCAAGTCACTGAGCCAGGCATCGATAAGGAGCCATGGAAGGTCCCAGCGAACATATGCATTTCTGCGATGCAACCGGCATCAACGAGGCCAGTTGCCAGCGCAATTCCCTCATCTCGAAGGGGATCGACAGGATTCACAACGACTAGTGCTGGAGGGAAGCCAATTTCCCTCATGTGTTCCCGCGGCTTCGGGAATGCCGCCTCGATCAGGCGCAGGGGAATTGTTACTTCTGCATCCAAGGGAACACCGAAGTAGTGACGCCAAGCTCCGGCCGCCGCGCGACGCGTCCACACAGGACCTTCAGCGAAGAACCTGCTTGAGGGGGTCGACAGGGTCGGATCAACACAGGGCTCAAGCAAGATAATGCCCCTGATCACGGATGCAATTCGTTTGTATCGAGCCGCGATTGCCTCATCTTGTGCCATTTGCAGGCCGAGTCCACACAGGCGACTCACCATGGAATAGGCCAGTCCTGCTCCCGCTGAATCCCCCAGGATGAAAGTTGGACGCTCGTGCCCGAAGCGCTCAAGGGCCTCGGCAAGGGCGGAAATACAGTCGTCGACGGGGATCGGGAAGGGGAATTCCGGTGCGAGGCGGTACTCCGGAGAGACGACGATCGCACCGAAGCGCGTTGCAAGTTCATCATTCTTCGCATCGTCGAATGCCGCGCGCCCAGCGACGTATCCCCCACCGTGGATTGACACCAGAATCGGCGCATTATCCCGCAGGTTAGCGGGGATGAAAGTACGTCCGCGCGAGGTCACTTCGTGCCTATTGATTGCTTCGTGGGGATTGGAAAGAAGGGCATCTCCCCCGGCGCGCATCGCAGGCAAATCCCATGTTGTTTGCTCAGGAGTTTCAGTGATGATGGGAGTGAGCTCGGGACGCAGGTAGAAGGGATCAGTACTCATCGTTCCTCACTTACTCGGCGTAACCCGGGAAAAGAATGCGTCGACGGCATCGTAGAAAGGTGCGGGAGCCGAGCGACGCACGCAGTGACGTGCGCTGGGAATGAGGAGAGTTTCAATAGCGACGTTCCCCATTGCGTTGATTTCCTCAAGCCCACTTTGTCCGATCAGCACGTCGTCGCCATCGCCGGTCATGAGCAGGGTCGGCACCGAAATGGGGGAGAGGATTTCTTCGCGGCTTCCACTGACAACTCCTCGCGCAAGGAAGTTGCGGTCAACTTGGGCTTTCCCTTGAGCCCAGCCACCGGCCTCGGAAGGACTCCACTGGGGATAGTCCTTGAGGAGAACATCGATTTCGCGCCCCATCCACTGCGTAACTTCGTTGCAGCGCGCGACTCGGTCTTCGGCGGACGCGCGGAAGTGCTCGCGTTGGGAGGGGGTGAGAAGTGCGGGGTCTTCCAGCACAAGGGCGTCAACGGGGGCGAGGCCTCGTGAGACGGCTTCAGCCGCAGTTGCTCCGCCCATCGAGTGGCCGAGGAAGGCGACGAAGGGTGCGGGTGCGGATTCTTCGATTGTGCAGATTAACGAGGCCGCGCTGCTCACAAGCGCTTCGAAGGGGTCCTCGAGCTGCGTGGGAGTAAAGCGCGGGGAACAGCCGTGTCCGAGGGCGTCGATCAAGACGACTTCATAGTCGCTGAACCATCGAGCGGAGATATCACTGAGGGATGCGGCATTGTCGGTCACGCCGTGAAGCGCGTAGATACGTCCTTTTGAGGGGGTACCTGAAATATTCGCGGCAAGGCGCGACGGGGTCATTGCTTCTCCTCCATGAGCATCCGCTCCGTATGCAGGAAGCATACAGGAAGTTTGCTGCTAATCTATGGGTACGCTCCACACACTCAATCATTCTGATCATCACGGAGGATGCCATGGATGAGAGCAAGATCGAAAACGTCATGTCTGAGCTGCTTGGCGAGGGCTATCGAATTGTCAGGGATAACGGCGAGTTGTCCCCGATGATCGAATGGGTCGACTGGGCGGGCGATCCCGACGACGAGGACGATGAAGAACGCGTCGAAGTGAATTTTTCCGACGGAACGATGGAGACCTACCCCATGGGCGTCGAGCTCCGTCAGATCTGGCACGAAGACGCGGAGTAAGAACGGGCGGCGACATCGGCTTTTCTCCGTCAAGCGAAAGACCACTGCCTCCACGCAGGAAGACGAGGCCTAGCTAAGTTTCGACAACTCAGCTTCCGCGGCGCCCATAGCTCGCGGGATCAACAGGCCGGCGATACTTCGGCAGCCCTGCAACGACCAGCAGATACGACTCCGCAACCAGCTCACGGACCAGTTCGGCGCTAATCCCCGGGCCAGCCATCACACTGATCCAATGCTTCTTGTTCATGTGATAACCCGGAGTAATCGATTCGAAGCTTTCACAGAGCGCACGGGCTTCCTCTGGATCCGCCTTGAGATTCACAATCCTCTTTCCCCGGATGCTTGAAATCATGAACCACTTCCCGCAGACCCAAGCCGCGTCGCATTCCTCGTTGAAGGGAAAAAGCTCGCTGGCCGGCAATTCGAGTGCAGCGTCGACGACTGCTTTCCACAGCTGTTCATCATCTAGGTCAGCCTGCACACTAGCCCCCATTCAGCGCGTCGCCCAAGTAACAAAAAAGCGGCCCACACGGGGCAGCTAGCGGACCAAAGGTGGTCACGATGGATACAAA
>CALHID010000300.1 GCA_938030835.1 uncultured Actinomyces sp.
CCAAAGCCGGATTGTCCTTGATGCGGAAGTACAGATCCAAGACGTAGAACGCGTTAAGCAGCTGACGCTTGTACTCGTGCAGGCGCTTGATCTGGACGTCGTAAATTGCATCTGGGTCGATCTCGACGCCCTCGCGATCCTTGATCCACGCGGCAAAGTCAACCTTATTCGCATGCTTGATCTGAGCCAGACGAGCGTAGAGCTCCGAGTTACCGGCACCCGTGTACTCAGAAAGTACATCGAGGTCGGTGCCCCAGCGATCCGAGCCGGTCACTTCATCCAGAAGCGTTGCCAAACGGGGGTTGCACTGCTTGAGCCAACGACGCGGAGTCACGCCATTGGTCTTATTGTTGAAGCGCTCAGGCCAAATCGCGTACCACTCTTTGAGCGTCTCACGCTTAATGATTTCAGTGTGCAGCGCGGCCACACCGTTGATCGAATACGAGGCGTAGCAGGCGATCCAGGCCATGCGAACCGTGTTGCCGGAGACGGGAGCCATGTAGTCAATGGTTGCGCCATCAACGCCACGCTCGGACATGTCGATGCGGAAGCGGCGGTCGATCTCTCGGACGATTTCAGAAATACGCGGGAAGAGACGATCGAAGATGTGAATATCCCAGGTCTCAAGCGCCTCAGCCAGAACCGTGTGGTTCGTGTACGCAAAGGTACGTGAGACAACATCCCATGCATCTTCCCAACCCAGACCATGCTCATCCATCAGAATGCGCATAAGTTCGGGAATGGCCAGAACCGGGTGGGTGTCATTGAGCTGGATGGCGTTGTACTCTGCAAAACCGCGCAGGTCCGAACCGTGCTCAGCAACGTAGTTATCAACAATGGCCTGCAGCGACGCAGAGCAGAAGAAGTACTGCTGGCGAACACGCAGGACCTTACCTTCAAAGGTCGTGTCGTTCGGGTAAAGAACACGCGAGATATCCATGGTGCGCTCGCGGTCGACAATCGCATCGGTAAAGCGCTGCGAGTTGAACGCGTCGTAGTCGAACTCTTCCATGGGCTCGGCCTTCCACAGACGCAAAGTATTGACGTTCTGGGTGCCGTAACCGGTAATCGGCATGTCATAGGGGATCGCGCGAACGGTCAGATCCGCATAGCGAACAATGCGCTGTTCTTCTTCGCGACGAATGACGAAGGGGTAGCCCTCTTCCATCCAGGGATCGGGATGCTCAGTCTGGAAACCGTTATCGAAGAGCTGCTTGAACAATCCGTAGCGGTACAGGATGCCGTAACCGGCAACGGGCAAGTCCAAGGTCGCGCAAGAATCCAGGAAGCACGCTGCCAGACGGCCAAGACCACCATTACCCAAAGCTGCATCGGGTTCTTCTTCCAGAACCACGGACAGATCCTTGCCCAGTGCAGCCAAGGCCTCGCGGGCCTCGTCAACCATGCCAAGGTTGGAGAGGTTATTGAGCAACGCACGTCCCATAAGGAACTCTGCGGAGAAGTAGTGTTCCATACGGCCCACTGCGTAGGTGCGCTCAGTTGCATGCCAGCGGTCAGCAATACGATCAATGATTGCCGCCGAAAGGCCCTGCCACGCTTCCATCTCGGTCGAGACGCGCTCTGGGCGTCCGGACACTGCGCGTACCTGGGACTTCAGCTGTTCCTCTAAGGACCGGCTCATAAAATCTCTCCTTGCGATTGACTCAGCACTACCGGTAGCACTGGAATAAGCCTACTGTAGCCCCACAAAGCGGGGCGAGATAAAAAAGATGACGGACCGTCAACCTGACTAGTGAATAATTCCAGCGTTCTTAATAAAGTCAAAAACGCCACCCATGACCAGTTCAGTTGCAATAGCGGCCAAAAGCACACCGGAAATCTTCGTGAGCAACATAATGCCGCCCGTTCCCAGGAAGCGTGAAAGCTCCAAAGCGAAACGCATCGACAGCCAAATCACCACGTGAGTTGCAACGACAGCACCGACAACGCCAACAATGGAACCAGCTGTGTGGGCCTGTGCCATCGACACCATCACAGCAACAATCGCACCCGGCCCCGCAAGCAGAGGAATCCCCAGCGGAACCAATGCAACATTCACTGCATCATCACCGGTATCGGGCTGCTCCATGTCGCTGGAGGTCAACAGCTCCATCGCGACCAAGAACAACAGCACGCCACCAGAAAGTTTCAAAGATTCCATTGAAATATGGAGTGCGCGCAAAATCTGCTGCCCAAGGAAAGCGAAAGCAAGGATGACTCCGAAAGACACCAGCGAGGCTTGGAAAGCCGCTTTACGCTGAGCAGTGCGCGAGAGCTTGGAAGTCAGCCCCAAGAAGACAGGCATTAAGCCCATCGGGTCCAAAATGACGATCAGGGTCGCAAAAGTCGTCAACAAGACCGTAATGTCCACAACAGAACCGATACTCATGGGTGCAGGACCTCTAAAAACGCTTCCTCTTCAAGTTTGTTCCGCACCGACTGATCCGTTAGGTTTTCACCAAGTTGATTCGGCTTTCCTAGGCCGTGATAGTCGGAGGAACCAAATACTTCCAGCTTCAAACGGCGTGCGATCCGCTCCACATCGGCTCGATCCTCTTCGGTATGATCACGATGATCGCGCTCAATCCCGAACAGGCCCGCGTCCTTCATCATATCAATGACTCCCTCGGGCAGAAGCCTTTGGCGAGCCCGCGCGCGCGGATGCGCCAAAACGGGGACTCCCCCGGCGGCTCGAACCAGCTCCACAGCATCGACAGGGTCGGGCGCCCAGTGCATGACGTAATACCTACTAGAAGGATGCAGAGTCTGCGCAAAAACGGCACTGCGATCAGGGAAAGCGCCTATTTCAACCAAGGCATCGGCAATATGCGGACGCCCAACCGGTCCACCTTCAGGAGCAAGGGCACGCACCTGCTCCCACGTAATTGGATAGTCTTCTGCAAGGCGTTCAACAATCTTCTGCGCGCGCGTGAGACGCGACTCAGTTGCTCGGCGCTGAACTGCAAGCAGGGCCTCGTTCGCAGGATCGGGAAGGTATCCCAAAAGGTGAACGGTGATCCCCTCACGCGCGCAGGATAACTCCACCCCGCGCACCAAGGACACTCCAGTTCGCTCAACGCATGCTGCGGCCTCGTCCCAGCCAGCGTATGTGTCGTGATCGGTCAGCCCGACGACATCCAAATGCGCCTGGCGTGCCTTCTCCATGAGTTCGGCGGGGGTATCGGTTCCGTCCGAATACGCACTGTGTGTATGAAGATCGATCCTGGTCATGTATTTAGAATACGGTCCGCGTAGCACGCCGCGCGGGGAAAGTGAGACCATGACACTATGACTACGACTGAAACTACCTCCGCGGAAGAAGCACCCGATTCTTTGGCCGAGCGCGTGAATAATCGCTCGCGCCGTCCATCCTCAGATGCATTCCGAGAATTCATGGGCTCCCAGTGGGGGCCGCGTCCTGATCCGGGGATTACCCGATCGGCCGTTGCCGACTACCTTCCCGCGCGCGCAATAGCAGCCGGAGAGCCTTTTGCCGGTGAACGGCTGGTCATCCCCGCAGGCACCTACAAGGTTCGTTCAAACGACTGCACCTACCGTTTCCGCGCATACTCAGCATTCGCTCACCTGTCCGGTCTTGGGTAAGAGCGCGAACCCGATTCGGTGATAGTCCTCGA
>CALHID010000301.1 GCA_938030835.1 uncultured Actinomyces sp.
TATCGACCAAGATTGCGGGTCAGCAGGTTCTTCTAGTTTGTGATTCCCCGCGATCGGGCCAGCAATTGAAAGAACTTCGTCAGTGGATTCGCGACACGCAGCCTATTGTCGTCGCGGTTGAGGGTGGTGCGCTTCGCGCGCGTCGTGCCCATCTAAAGCCGGCAATCATCGTCGGTGATATGACTGAAGTACCAGACAGGATGCTGCGCAGCGGTGCCGAAATTGTTGTTCCGCGTGCTCATGATGGTGATCAGGGGCGTGATCGTCTTAATCGTATGGGGATCGATTATCACCAGGTCGATCTCACCGCAGCAGCAGTTGATGTGGCGATCAGCGTTTTGAGCTTTATGGATCCTGCCGCAATTGTTGTTGCGGGGGATGCTCGCGAACTTGAGGACTATCTTGAACTCTCGCGTTCGGTTGTCACGCCCGCCTTCTTGATCCGTTTGCGAGCCGGTGATCTTTTGATTCCAGCGCGGGCTGTCAGCGCTACTTATCGAAGCCGTATCCGCGGTGGTTCGCTCTTCCTCTTGTCATGTGTCCTTCTGATCTCAATGGGTGTTGCGCTCTGGTCAACTCCTTGGGGACACGACCTATTTACCGGAGTGTGGGATTGGGTTTCGCACCTGTGGTCCCCAACGAATTCAGCAACCTCTGAGCTAGCCAACTGGGCTGGCGCACTCACTGCTTAAGGAAGATATCTCATGGTGAATTTTCGCTATCACATTGTTTCTTTGATCGCGGTGTTTGTTGCGCTGTGCCTAGGCGTTGTCCTCGGTGCGGGTCCGCTCCAGTCGCGGATTTCTTCGGGTTTGGGGTCAAAGGCCACCACGGCCTCGTCAAATGAGGCGCTTGCCCAGGCACAGAACAACGGCAAGATTGAAGCGCGCGCGGTTTCTGAACTTGCACAGAGCCGACTCAATGGTTCGCTGAACGGGATTTCGGTTGCGCTAGTAACAGTGCCGGGAACAGATTCTGCGGATGTCGACTCAATGCGTCAAACCCTCGGACAGGCTGGCGCGCAGGTTTCGGGCGAGGCCGAGCTGACGAATACGTGGCTGAGCGCAGATTCTGCGACTTTCCGTAGTACATTGTCGACGCCTCTTGCCTCGCACTTGAGCGGTTTGCCGGCAGATGCGGGGGCCGAGGCAGTGATTGCGCAGGCGATCGTGTCTTCATTGACTCAATCCGGATCTGAGCCTGATCTTGTTAAGCAAATCCTCACGGGTGGAGATACCCCCATTATGAAGATTTCTAAAGATCCTCAGGGTGGCGCTCAGGCAATCGTCGTTATTGGTCCCAGAGCAAACACAACATCTGCGAATGAAACTTCGGCAGCTACTCCTTTGGCTTCACAAGCATCTTGGGAAGGCTTGGCGAAGATGATCGGCAATGCGCCGGTCGGTGGCGTTATCTTTGGCGATGCCTCAAGTGACCGTTCCACCATTAGCGCCCTACGCAATGCAAACGTTGCGGCAACGACTGTCGATCAGGTTGGAACGACACAGGGAACGATTTCCGCGGTCTTGGCACTTAAGGATGCCCACGCGAGTGCCCGTTCCTTCGGTGTCGGTAGCGGCGCGACCTCAATCTTCCCTCCCGCTCAGTGAGGGATAATAGAACCGTGAGTGAATTTCAAGATGAGCATGTCCCTGTTCGCGTAGTGTCGTCTCAGACCGTTTTCGAAGGAAAAGTCTTTGATATCCAACGTGATGAGCTGACTCTTGCACACTCTGAACAACCCATTGTTCGTGAATACATGGCGCATCCTGGCGCAGTGGTTATCGTGGTGTTGCGCGGAGACGAGGGCAACGAGGAAATTCTTCTGGAACGTCAGTATCGTCATCCGGTCCGCGCAAAACTGTGGGAAGTGCCTGCCGGACTCCTTGATATTCCGGGAGAAGACCCACTGATTGGTGCTCAGAGAGAATTGGCTGAAGAAGCTGATTTGACTGCAGAACACTGGGATGTTCTTCTCGATATCTTCAATTCTCCAGGATGTTCGTCTGAATCAATTCGAATCTTCCTTGCGCGAGGCCTGGAGTCAACAGGTGAAACTTTTGACCGTGAGGATGAAGAAGCAGATTTCGAATACCAGTGGGTGAGTCTTGACGAGGCGGTAACCGCGGCACTTGATGGGCGCCTTCATAATGCGTCAACTGTGTCTGCCGTTCTTGCAACAGATGCGGCACGCCGTCGCGGCTGGCAGCTTCGTAGCCTCTCATCTCAATGGTTTCGCTGACTGAAGGACCTTGGGCCTAAGACTTGTGATGCGAGTCGCGCGAATCGGGCGGTATTTCGCAACGAAAATGTTTCATAAAGAGCGTATGCTTTTCATGAGATTCAAGAGTTGTGAATGTTATTCGCTTGGAGGGCAGCGTGGAGAGCAGTGATGCGCGCACCCGGCAGCAGGTACGTGACCTTGTTGTTGAGAAGGGGCCGGTAACCGCCTCGACAATTGCGCGCATTCTTGGACTGACGACTGCGGCAGTGCGTCGTCACCTCACCATCTTGCTTTCTGATAACGAAATTGCTGAGCACGAACCGGGACAGGTAGGGCGACGTGGGCGCGGACGTCCCGCACGCCACTATGTTGCCACTGCTCGGGCGCACGAAAAACTTGCTGAAAGTTACTCCGATCTCGCCTCGAAAGCCCTCGGATACCTTGGGCAAGTTGGCGGGGGAGAAGCGATCGATTCTTTTGCTGCAGCTCGCTCTCGAGAAATCGAAAGGCGCTATGCGGCTACGGTTCGTGAGGCAGGTAGTGACCCGAGGCTGCGAGCTCAAGCACTCGCAGATGCACTCACTGCTGATGGGTACGCAGCAACGGTTCGCGATATTGGTCGCGGCGGGTATGCTGTCCAGCTCTGCCAGGGGCATTGCCCAATTAGGCAGGTTGCTGGTGACTTCCCACAGCTGTGTGAGGCTGAGACTGCCGCGTTTTCGCGACTGCTCAATGTTCACGTTCAACGACTTGCAACACTTGCGGGTGGGGAACACGTGTGCACAACCAATATTCCGGTTTCTGCCCCCGTGATCTCTCCCGCGGCGCGAGCTGCTCTTCGCAAGTAGCAGCGCATCACTGAAATAACCGAATTGACGAGGAAAAATATGACCCAGTCACCACCGGTCACCGACGCAACTACTCAGATGAGTGACGATGAGATCATTAGCTCCATCGGCGCATACGAGTACGGGTGGCACGATAACGATGACTATTCGAAAGATGTCCCCCTTGGTATTAATGAGTCGGTTGTCCGTTTTATCTCTGATGTAAAGGACGAACCGCAGTGGATGCGCGAACGGCGTTTGAAGGCGCTTGAGTTATTCGAGCGTAAGCCAATGCCGACGTGGGGTCCTGATCTTTCGGGTGTCGATTTCGATGCCTTCAAGTACTACGTGCGTCCCACCGATCGTCAGGTGAATGACTGGGAAGACCTCCCCGAAGAAATTCGTCATACCTACGATCGTCTGGGTATTCCCGAGGCCGAGAAGAACCGCCTGGTTTCTGGCGTCGCTGCTCAGTATGAATCCGAGGTCGTCTACCAGCAGATCCAAGATGACTTGGAGAAGCAGGGCGTGATCTTCACTGACACCGACACTGGTTTGCGTGAGCATCCCGAGATTTTCGAAGAGTACTTCGGTAAGTGCGTTCCGGCTGGAGACAACAAGTTTTCTGCTCTGAATACCGCAGCGTGGTCGGGTGGCTCTTTCGTTTACGTCCCGCCGGGTGTACACGTGAACATTCCTCTTCAGGCCTACTTCCGCATCAACACCCAGGCAATGGGACAGTTCGAGCGAACCCTGATTATTGCTGACGAAGGTTCCTACGTTCACTACGTCGAAGGCTGTACAGCTCCTATTTACGACGAGAACTCTCTGCACTCCGGTGTCATTGAGATTTTCGTGAAGAAGGATGCGCGTGTTCGTTACACCACGGTGCAGAACTGGTCGACAAACGTGCTGAACCTCGTGACTCAGCGTGCAATGGTCGACGAGGGCGGCACCATGGAATGGGTTGACGGCAATATGGGCGCTGCTATCACGATGAAGTACCCTGCTTGCTTCCTCATGGGTGAGCATGCTCGCGGTGAAACTCTCTCCATTGGTTTCGCTGGTCCGGGGCAGCAGCAAGATACCGGTGCAAAGATGGTCCACATGGCACCCCACACTTCCTCTTCGATCGTGTCGAAGTCGGTGTCTCGTGGTGGCGGCCGCACTTCCTACCGTGGTCTTGTTCAGATCAATGCGCGTGCCCGTCACTCGAAGTCCAACGTGCTCTGTGACGCGCTTCTTGTGGACAAGGTGTCGCGTACTGATACTTATCCCTACGTCGATGTCCGTACTGATGACGTCGAAATGGGACACGAAGCAACTGTTTCTAAGGTTTCCGCCGATCAGCTCTTCTATCTGATGAGCCGCGGTTTGGATGAGAACGAGGCGATGGCGACAATCGTCCGCGGCTTTGTTGAGCCGATCGCCAAGGAACTCCCCATGGAATATGCCCTTGAATTGAACCGACTCATTGAGTTGCAGATGGAAGGATCTGTTGGCTGATGACGACCCAAGAGACCGCTGCCCGTCCGCATTCTCACGGAGCGGGAGCACCCGTAGCACATTCGTCCCGAGGCGATCGCCCCACTTCTTTCTCTCTTGAAGAGATTCCTGCCCCTCATGGGCGCGAAGAAGATTGGCGTTTTACCCCGCTTCGTCGAATTGAAAAACTATTTGATCCCAACTTCTTTGAGTCACAGCCCCTGGGCTTGCAGGTGAACGCACCTGCTGAAGTGACTGTTGAAGAGGTCGGGCGCGATGATTCACGTCTGGGAAGTGTTCTCGCTCCTGGCGACCGCACGTCGGTTGTTGCGTGGAATGCTTTCACCCGCGCACAAATCGTCACTGTTCCTCCGCGTACCGAGGTCACCGATCCCGTCATGATTGATATTGACGGTGATGAGCATGCCCGCGTTCAGCACCTGCTTGTCAGTGTTGGAAGCCAGTCTGCCGCAACCGTTGTTATTAATCACCGAGGCGGCGGTCAAGGCGCGCTCAACCAGACCGTTGAGATTGAGGCAGGTGATGCCTCGGATCTGACAATCGTTTCAATTCAGGAATGGGACGACACCTACGTACACGCCTCGAATCACCGCATTGCGATTGGCCGTGATGCAAAGGTTCGCCACATTGTGGTTAGCCTTGGCGGCGACCTTGTACGTATCTGCTCTGATACTGATTACCGTGGTCCTGGCGGCGAATTGACCATGCTTGGCCTGTACTTCGTCGACTCTGGACAACACCTTGAGCACCGAGTGTTCGTTGACCACTCGCAGCCAAATTGCTACTCCCGTGTGACATACAAGGGTGCACTTCAGGGGAAGGACGCACACTCGGTCTGGATCGGGGACTGCCTGATTCGCGAGGCTGCCGATGGAACCGATACCTACGAGCTCAACCGTAACCTTGTGCTGAGTGAAGGAGCGAAGGCTGACTCCGTTCCTAACCTCGAAATTGAAAACGGTGAAATCGTCGGTGCTGGACATGCATCCGCAACCGGACGCTTTGATGATGAACAGCTCTTCTACCTGATGAGCCGCGGCATCGACGAAGCTGATGCACGTCGTTTGGTCGTTCGCGGATTCTTCGCCGAACTTATTGAACAAATCGGCGTTCCGCAGGTTCAAGAACACCTGATGAACGCAATTGAAAAGGAACTGGAACGCGCCGCTCTTGGCGCCTGAGGCTACACGACAGTAGGACGACAACTACAGTGCGGCGTCTAGCGCCGAAGAGGAGAAAAAATGTCGACTTTGACTATTAAAGACCTTCACGCATCCGTTGAGACCGCTGAAGGACCGAAGGAAATTCTGAAGGGCGTGAACCTGACCATTAATTCCGGTGAGATTCACGCAATCATGGGCCCCAACGGCTCGGGCAAGTCAACTCTTGCTTACGCTCTTGCAGGGCACCCCGCCTACGAAATCACCAG
>CALHID010000302.1 GCA_938030835.1 uncultured Actinomyces sp.
CTCAAGGACACCCAGACTGGACTCCGTGCCTTCCCGATTGATCTTTTGCCGACCTTGATCGATATTGAGGGCGATCGTTATGAGTACGAGCTCCGCGTCCTTTTGCACCTGGCGAAGTTCCGTCATCCGGTGACCCAAATCCCGATTGAGACGATCTACGAGGCCGGGAATCCGACTTCCCACTTCCGCCCCTTGCAAGATTCGGCTCGGATTTGGGCACCGCTACTGAAGTTCGCCGCTTCTTCTGGTGTTGCAACCATCATTGACTATGTACTGGTCCTTGCCTTGAATGCCCTCACTGGAGCTCTCTTCTTCCCGGTTGTTGTGGCTCGTATGGTGAGCGCCTCGGTGAATTTCGCAATGAACCGTCGCGTTTTCGAGGCCACGGGAGTGCCCTTGCGTCGCAGCGCCCTCCGTTATGCCGCGCTTGCCATCGCAGTGGTCGCAGGGTCGTACACGATGCTTGCAGTACTGACTGGAATCGGAATGCCGCTGTGGATCGCGAAGATCATCGCTGACACGACTATGTATCTGGTTTCTTACTCGGCACAAAGCCGCTATGTCTTTGCACCCGCTCAGGAGCAGAGCGCCAAGGCCTCGCGTCATGAGTCTCAGGATCAGGCAAAGTCTCCAGCTCAGTCCCAGACGAAGGAGCTCGAGGTTACTGTCGCGGGAGCAGCCTCGGCACAGCTGAGCAAGCAGGCGGGAAATACTCCGGTAAGGCCCGTACTGCCCACGCCCGCGGCACCGTCCATATCGACCATCCGTTCACTGAATCACGCGGCTTGAATGCTCAGCGCTCAAGTGTCACCTTGAGTCGAGCCTCGTGAGCGTCGGATAATAACTATCCTCAGTGGCATACTTATGGCCTGTATAACGCATTATCAAGGAGCACCCATGCGTATCGAGATCCTCAGCGAATGTGATCCATCGACGATTGAAAAGGTTCACGAGGCCTTTGACCGTCTACTTCCGCAGCTTTCCTCTTCCGCACAGCCTTTGTCGCGCGAAGAAATCCAGAAGCTTCTGGCTCAGGAGTGCCTGCACTTGGTGTGCGCACTGGATGAGAATGACCGGATTTTGGGAATGCTCTCGCTGGTTGTTTTCGATATTCCAACTGGCCGCCGAGCATGGATCGAAGATGTCGTTACTGATCAGGCTGCACGCGGTCAAGGCGTGGGACAGAACCTTGTTGATGCCGCAGTTGAGCACGCTCGGGAGCTGGGAGCTAAGACAGTTGATCTCACATCTCGGCCGACGAGAGAGGCGGCGAACCGCCTCTACCGTCGGGTTGGTTTCCTTCAGCGCGAAACCAACGTCTACAGGAAGTCGTTCTGACCGTGTAGACCCAGAATGTGGGGTGGGGCAGCTTAGGCTGCCCCACTTTTCTTTTAGAGAATCGTGTCGGAGATGACGTTCAGGATCCTCAGCAAGGTATCGCGGTCACTGCCGTCTACTGCGCTGAGAAGCCCGCTGCGGACTGCGCTTGCGAAGACACTATTAGCGGCCTCGTAGGCCTTGCGCCCCTCGGGGGTGAGGCACACAAGAACGGAACGTCGATCCGTTGACGATCCTTCTTTACTGATGAAG
>CALHID010000303.1 GCA_938030835.1 uncultured Actinomyces sp.
AATTGATGGATCGCGAAGGAAATATCTCGCTCGGTAATGAGGGATGGGTTGCTCGTTTTCATTTGTTTTCCTTTCTTCAGGGTTGTGCGGAGGAGATACGCGAGGGCGATGGCCCCGGCGCGAGTGGTTACCGTCATAGTCACCAGGTGGCCGAGGTCCACGCGGCAAACATCTCGCTGTAACCAGGGCCCATCGGGCCGGGAAAATTCATCCAATTGATGGATCGCGAAGGAAATATCTCGCTCGGTAATGAGGGATGGGTTGCTCGATTTCATTTTTCTTCCTTTCTTCGGGGTTGTGTGGTCTCGAGGTGTTCCCTGAGGAACTCTTTGACATCTTCGGGTCGCCATCGGACCAAGGATCCGATCGTGATCGATCTGGGGAGCGGTTGACCGACGCTGCGGCGCCGGTAGACCGAAGCGCGCGAGATGCCGAGAATTCGGCCAAGCTCGCCCGCGTCGATCAAGTGCATTGTGTCGTTCATGTGACACCTCCTTTTGATTCTCTTCTTCGCCGCCTTGTGCGGCTTATTTTTCGCCGCCTTGTGCGGCCGTTATCAGTATATCGACATGGAGACAGACATCGATAGACTAAGGTAATGGCCAAAATACAGTGATTTTGATTCAAAAGTAGACAAACTATTACCCGAAATGCGACACTCTTATCATGAATAACTCACCGAATAAACGAGATAAACGAGTCGGCGACGTCTTGGCTTACGCTGTTAAGCGCTACAAGGACCCTAAGCGCGATCTGAGTGATGACGATCGCAAAGCAATGAAGAGACGAATTACGCGCTACTTTAAGGAGGAGCTGGGAATGTCTTCTCCCTATCTGGTCACAGATCATCAGATGCGCATGATTGTGGAAGGCGATCTTCGCGCCTACTTCGAAGAACGCCTTATGCGCATGGAGGATGTGATTAAGAGAAAGCAGCTCCGTGAGAAAGTCGCAGAGCTTAGGAAGATAGCGACAGAGGAGGTTTGCAATTCTAATTCTGAGCTAGCTGAAGACTTCTACAAGTACGGACCAGTTCCGTATGTTTCGTATGAGATCACTAGTGATGAGTTCCAGCAGCTGATGATTAGGGCAATGTTCAGGAAGATGTTCCCTACATTCGATGAAGCAACATTCAAGGCCGAATACGAAGATTGGAACTATTTGAGCAGTGAGTGGGCTTCGTGGCCCCCGAATCTCGACGACGAACAAGTCGTACGGCTCTCCCAGTTGGGCGAGCGTATCGATCCAGCAGTAACCAATGGAGACATTTCCGCCTACGAACACAATGAAGACCCTCAACAAGAGACAGTGAAATCGCATGGTTAGGCCACGAACTGAAATCGGCACCTATGGCACCATCAAGACTGATCAACTGACGCCCACTAAGTGGCGCGCACGTACTCGCTATCGATTCCAGGATGGACGCTTACGCCAGATCGAACGAATCGCCCCTTCAGAAGCGAAAGCAACGCAGCGCCTCAAAGTTGCTCTCAAGACCATTGAGAAGGAGCAACGCGGCTCACTCAAACCCTCAACAAGCCTTCGTGTGCTTGGTCAGATGTTCCTCGACTCTCGACGCGATCTCAAACGATCTGCAGGGACCCTCGAAACATACGGGTATGCAGTCAACGTCCACATTGTTCCGAGTATTGGCTCGTTGTCCGTGGCCGAAGCAACCGCCGAGCGCCTGCAGGCATTCTTGACACGCATAGAACAGGAGAACGGCCCGGGGGCTGCCAAGAACTGCCGCAGCGCACTTTCCGGAATGATGGGTCTAGCGGTCCGAAACGATGCAATCCAAGTAAACCCTGTACGGAGCCTAGAGCGAATCAACCATCGAAAGAAGCGAGCATCCAAAGCAATCCCCTACGAAGATTTGCAAGCCTTTCTCACCGCTGTTCGAGCAGATAAACGTCTCACCGAGCTGGATGTGCCAGACCTGATCGAATTCATGATCGCGTCCGGGCTCCGAGTAGGTGAAGCGTGCGCTCTCGACATAACCTCAGTCAATTTTGCATCCAAACAAATCACCGTAGAGGCGACTGTGGTTCGCGTAGCGGGGCAAGGTGTGGTTCGCCAGGCATACCCCAAAACAAATAAATCTCACCGGACCATCACGATCCCAGACACGGCCATCGCACTCCTCAAACGGCGTCACAAGCGCCTGAAAGAGGCAACCACGCTACTGTTCCCCACTTTGACCATGACACTA
>CALHID010000304.1 GCA_938030835.1 uncultured Actinomyces sp.
ACGCGCGGCCGCGCGAATCGTTCACCCAGGGGTCGTCTCCGTTTTCGACCAGGGTGTTGTCACGGGCCAAGGATTCTTGGTGATGGAGCTTATCGACGGAACCAACCTCCGAGCGCTTTTGCAGGCACAGGGGGCTTTTACCCTTGCTCAGTCTCTTCAGTACACGCAAGATGTTCTTGAAGCGCTGCGTTCTGCGCATCGAGTTGGCGTGATTCACCGCGATATCAAGCCCGAAAATGTTTTAGTGCCCAGCGAAGGACCTGTCCGCGTTACCGATTTCGGTCTTGCACGTGCAGCGTCAGAAGTATCGATGTCAACGACCGGCTCAATGCTCGGAACGGTCGCATACATGGCACCAGAGATCGCGACCACTGGAACCTGCGACGCACGAAGTGATATCTACGCGGTAGGGATCATGCTCTATGAGATGCTCACGGGCTCAGTTCCGTGGCAGGGCGAAAATCCCATGCAAATGGCCTATCACCACGTGAACGACTCTGTCCCGCTTCCTTCTGAAGTTGAGCCGTGGATCCCACGCGAAATTGATGATCTTGTTGCATCGCTCGCCGCTAAAGACCCTGAGGATCGCCCCGTTGATGCTCAAGAGGCCCTTGATTTGGTGATGCGTGCACGCACGTCGTTGCCCACAGAGCTAATGAATCGACGTGCGGACATTGATAGCACCGACGACAACGAACAGCGCACGACCGCGCTGGGGCTCGTGGAGCTGACTTCTCCCCTTCCGGCACAGAAGCTCCCTGCAACCTCGCAAGCTATCGTTCATGTCTCTGGCGGCATTGCCCACGCTGCGCCACAGGCACGCACCCGGAAGCGTTTTGGAAAAGTTCTCGCTCTGATTGTTTCGCTGCTCATTGTTGGTGTCATTGGAGGCTTTTGGTGGTGGCATGAATACGGGCCGGGTTCCTACCTGACCATGCCCGTCACCGATGGACGTGCTGTTTCCGATGTCGAGAACGATCTACGTTCACTGCATCTTAATTTCCAAGAACGTGAAGATTTCTCGGATACCGTTTCTCAAGGAAATATCATCTCCTCAACACCGGGAAGCGGCGAAGCCGTCCACAAACGCGCTGAGGTTCTTTTGGTCGTCTCAAAGGGCGTTGACATGCGTAATGCACCAAATCTCAGTGGCATGGAAACAGACGCAGCGAAGAATGCGCTGACAAGCGCGGGCCTCGCGGTCGGCGATGTTAGGGAAGACTGGTCCGAAGATATCGAAAAGGGCAAGGTCATCTCGCAATCTATCCCAGCGGGAGCATCGGTCCGCCACGATACAAAGGTCGATATTGTCGTCTCCAAGGGCCGCGAGCCTTTAACGGTTCCCGATATCAAAGGCAAGAGTGCCGGTGAAGTCCGCCAAACACTTGAATCGATGGGACTGAGCGCAGAGGAAACCGAGGCATTCTCTTCGACAGTTGCACAGGGAACCGTCATCTCCCAAGAAACTGCTGCGGGCACAACTCTTCATCGCGGAGATAAGGTCCAATACACGGTCTCCAAGGGCCCTGAAACGGTAGAGATCCCCACTGTTCAAGGACTTCAAGAAAGCCAGGCTCGTGCGGCCTTAGAGCGTGTCGGCCTTCAGGTCCGTGTTGAACGCTTTATGGGCGGACTGTTCGGAACTGTACGTTCTTCTGACCCAGCCGCTGGAACGGTCGTCCCTCGAGGAACCACAGTGACGCTGACGATCGTCTAGTCCCCTGATGGCTGGGATGTAATACGGTCTAGTTTTACTTGTGGGTGAGGGGTGAAGAACCAATGTTATTCACCCCTCACCCATCATCTGTTTCCAGATATTCAAGCGGTATAGCGATCGGATTTAGCTACTCTTTCTTCAAGTACTCCGCGACTTGGAATGCCATCTCCAAAGACTGCTGGTGGTTCAAACGCGGATCCACTAGCGTCTCATAGCGATCACGCAAAGCCTCTTCATCAAGCAGTTCGGAGCCGCCAAGAACCTCTGTGACGTCATCCCCCGTGAGCTCGACATGAATTCCACCGGGAACTGTTCCGGCTTCGCGATGGGCCTCAAAGAAACCGGTAACCTCATCCATGATCGTCTCAAAGCGTCGTGTCTTGTAACCCGTCGACGAGGTGATCGTATTTCCATGCATCGGATCGGTCACCCAAGTAACGGGGCGTCCGTCACGTGCTTGCGCTTCCAAGAGAGGAGTTAATGAACGGCGAATTTT
>CALHID010000305.1 GCA_938030835.1 uncultured Actinomyces sp.
GGGGCAAGACCTCGCGATTGCCTGTGTTCTCGGGTGTCTGGACTGATTGTGAAGTTGTTGCGCGTGGGCCTAGACTAGGTCAGGTAAGTGAATCCTGACCGGCGGTGTTGTTCGGTTGCTGACAGGAGGATGAGTATGAGTGCTGATTACGGTTTCGATGAAGAGCAACACGCTCAAACGAACGGTGATATGGATGAGGGGGGGCGCGGTCTCACCCAGTCGAATGATGCTGCCGGTTCGCTGAATCGCGCCCAAACCGCAACCCGTTGGACCGACGAGCAAGGCGCGCAGGATTTTCGCAATAGTGCAGTGCGGTTCTTTGACTCTGTTGACGAGATGCTTGCCGATGAGCGCGCTATCTTCGATACCTTTCAGATGAACCTGGCGGATGCTGTTCGTGAAGCCGTCAACAGCGAGGAAGCAAACGCGTCGGTCCTCGAAGCAATCAACCGAGCGCTTCAGTCCGATCCTTCGGTCGCTGTTGCCTCCTCTACTGCTGGAACGACGAGTGCTCCATCCGCAGCCCCGAGCACGCAGCCCGATGATGCGCCTACCGCAGCCGGCGCAATGCCCGAGTTCTGAGAATTAAAGGACAACACATGGTTTCTTCGCCGATGTACGACCGCGTCATGACTTTTGCCGCGCAAGCGGAACACAATGCAGAATTGCATTCCTGGGACAGCGAACATAAGCGTGTCATTGACGGCTTCGATCAGGCGATCGAGCGGGTGCAGCATTTCCAACAGCATCAGGGGTTTACAGGAAAGACTGGAGAAGCCCTCAAGGCTTGGGCAGACAACACCGTTGCACGTCTGGAAGCGAAGCGCTCCTACTACATGGGTGGGATCGCTCGCTATGTTGCTGCTCGTCAGGCTATTGCGCAGGCCGCCGCTGACGCGCGTCGTCTGTCGCCGACACTCATCGATTCAAAAACGGCAGCAATGCGCAATGCCGCGAAGGTTGTGCTGCCCTATACGCCCGCTATTGGCGTCGTGACGGGAGCAGTGCCAGGACTGGTTGCGAACACCGTGTTGTCCACCGGCGCGGCGTATGTTGACGGCGTCGAGGCGCAGGCGAACGCCATGCGTGAGGCGGCTGCGACCGAGATTCTTGAGCGCTTGAATGGTGGCTTGAATGAGCTCACTGCTGGCGTTAATTCGCTGAGACAAGCGGGATTTGATAAGAAGAAACTTGAGGGAATCCCTATTCCTCCTATTCCGTCAACTACTCAAGATAATTTGAATCGTGGGTACGTGCAGTATTCGCCACATGATCCGGGGATCTACGGTCGTAGTGCTGACGATGACTACGGACGTGCGGCCCTGCGCTCAGATAAGTCTCTTTATCCGGAGGGGTACGCCGATCCGGAGACTGACGAGTTTG
>CALHID010000306.1 GCA_938030835.1 uncultured Actinomyces sp.
CGCGAACCCGAGCTTTCCCAGCGCCCATAAGCTCACGCGCCCACGCCACGCTCACCGGGTGCGAAAGCGCCACCGTTACAAGCGCGCCGCACGCGACCTCGGCAAAAAGGCACAGCGCGGAAAGGGACATCCGGGGCCCGAGGAAGGCCAAACGCCCCGTTCCCAAAACGAAGGCCGAACCCAAGGAAGTCACCAAGTAAACGGCTGCAATTACCACAGCTGCGATTCCGCCCTGGTACAGATCATCAAGAAGTGATTCACTGCCCTTGCGCAGACGCAGGTACACACCAAGCGCTACGCCGAACACGATCAGCGCAAGGACCACCCAGTTGCCGGGGGCACTTGCAGGGGTCGCACCGAAAAGCGGAATTGCCGGAATCGGCCCAACGGGGGCAGAAGTCGGCGAATGCAAAGCATCGCTTCCAAGGTAGAAACCGGGACCGGAAAGCCAGGACAGCGCCCACACAATCGCGTTGGGAATGAAGAACAGCTGTGCTAAAACGATCATGATCGAATCAACCGCCGAGGTCGATAGCAGAAGCTGGTCGATCCCACGGATCTGCGACCAGGAGACGATCACCGAAAGCAGCAGGAAAAGTCCGCCATAAACCGCCAGAGCCCACGATGCGCGCCAACCCGTGCGTACCCCAACGCTGACCCACCTTGGTAGTTCAAAGCGAAGCTCAAGGTTCTTCGGCGCAAGCGCGACCTCCCAGGCGGCTGCAATCAGGGGGATCAAAATAGCCAGGGGAAGCGCGCCCCACACGCTCACGTGCGTACCAATTCCGCCGGCCAAGAGCAGTGCGGTCACGGTAAAACCGGGGATTGCCATCCATTGCGACGCAGGGGAAAAACGTCGTCCCTGCAGAAGGAGCAGTTTGGTCAGACCAATCAGGAGCAGCACAAACAGCAAAGGCACTGCGCGATAGGACACGTCCCCAGAGACCACTCGCGCACCAAGGGAAGCACCCCACAGGTCAGAGGCAAAGTGGAAGGCGTCCTCCCAGGTGGTGGACACCATCCACTGGTTAGAGGACACCGCGGCGTAGGCGATCAGGGTCGGGACAACGACCAGCGCCCAGCCCAGCAGAGCCGCCTCGATCCCGGACAGCATCGAGCGCGCCCACCCCTGCGGGAGGGCAACGCGGATGGTCGGGCGGGCGGAAACTGTTGTGACCGTCGTACGCGCGGTGGGATCCTCACTCATCGAGCAGCCAGCGCCTCACGTGCCAAAATCGCAGTCTGTGAAGGGGTGCGACCAACCTTCACGCCAACTGCTTCCAGCGCCTTCGCCTTTGCCGAGGCCGTGCCAGAGCTTCCCGACACGATAGCGCCCGCATGGCCCATGGTCTTACCCTCGGGGGCCGTGAAGCCCGCGATGTAGGCGATGCCGAGATCCACGCTGCGGCGCGTTCCTCGGCATCGCCACCGATCTCACCGATCATAACAACCAGGTCGGTATCGGGGTCGTTTTCGAAAGCTTCCAGAGCATCGATGTGGGTGGTTCCCACAACCGGGTCACCGCCAATACCAATGCAGGTGGTGAAGCCCAAATCGCGCAGCTCGTACATGAGTTGGTAGGTCAAGGTGCCCGACTTGGAGACCAGACCAAGGCGGCCGGGTCCCGTGATATCGGCAGGAGTAATGCCCACGTTGGATTGTCCGGGGCTGATGATTCCGGGGCAGTTCGGGCCAATCAGGCGGACACCACGCTCAAGCGCGTAGTCAACGAATTCGGTCGAGTCCTGAACGGGAATACCTTCGGTAATGACGACCAGGGTTTCAATTCCGGCATCAATAGCTTCGATTGCCGCGTCCTTGGCGAATGCCGGGGGCACGAAAACAACCGAAACATTCGCACCGGTTTCCTCGCGGGCCTGCGCAACGCTTCCAAACACGGGAACCTCAACGTCACCGGCAGCGCGGTTTTCAGCGCCCGGACCGTAAGGCTCGACGTGGAAGGTCACCGAAGTGCCGGCCTTGCGCGGGTTCACGCCGCCGACGATATTCGTGCCGGCAGCCAGCATACGGGTCGTGTGCTTTTGGCCTTCTGAGCCGGTCATTCCCTGAACGATGACGCGCGAAGTGGAATCAATAAAAATACTCATGAGTTTTCAGTCCCGTCCCGTCTCAGGCGTTCGCGGCCAGTTCGGCGGCGCGGCGTGCTGCGCCGTCCATTGTTTCTTCCATGTGAACAAGGGGGTGTGCAGCGGCTGCCAAGATTGCGCGGCCTTCCTCAACCTTGTTGCCGTCCAAGCGCACGACCAGGGGCTTAGATGCGGTATCTCCCAGGGCTTCCAAGGCACCCACAATTCCGCGAGCGACTTGATCGCAGGCGGTAATTCCGCCGAAAACATTGACGAAGACAGAGCGAACCTGATCATCACCAAGGATGACGTCCAAGCCCTTTGCCATAACCTCTGCTGAGGCACCGCCACCGATGTCCAGGAAGTTCGCGGGCTTCACTCCCCACTCTTCACCGGCCAAGGCAACAACGTCCAGAGTGGACATAACCAGGCCGGCACCGTTACCGATCACGCCGACTTGGCCTTCCAAGCGCACGTAGTTCAATCCGGCTTCCTTCGCCATGGCCTCGCGCGGATCCTGCGCGGACTTATCGGCAAAGGCCGCGTGTTCGGGGTGACGGAAGGCCGCATTGTTATCCAGCGAAACCTTGCCATCCAGCGCCAGAACATCGCCCTGCTCGGTCAGAACCAAGGGGTTGACCTCAACCAGGGTGGCGTCTTCGCCTCGGTAGGTATCCCAAAGCTGTACCAAGACGGGGGCAAGCTTCTCGACGTGCGAACGGTTGAAGCCGGCCTCGCCCAAGATCTGGGCGGCAACGTCTTCATCGATGCCGACCTTGGGGTCCAAGCCAACGCGGGCCAAAGCCTCGGGGTGTTCACGTGCCAGGGTTTCGATATCCATGCCGCCCTGCGCCGAGCACAGTGAAAGCTCGCGGCGCTCGGAGCGGTCCAGCAGGATCGAGAAGTAAAACTCTTCGGCGATATCCGCGCCCGCAGCGATGAGGACCGAGCGGACGGTGTGTCCCTTGATATCCATGCCCAAGATTGCTTCAGCCTTTTCGCGCGCTTCTTCTGCGCTGCGAGCCAGCTTTACGCCGCCGGCCTTGCCTCGGCCGCCGATCTTCACTTGGGCTTTGACCACCAGAAGGTCGTTGTCGGCCAGCAGCTTCTGCGCTGCCTCATAGGCCTCATCTGGGGTGCGTGCAACGATTCCCGCAAGTACGGGGACGCCGTGAGCAGCGAATAACTCCCGTGCTTGGTATTCGTAGAGATCCATTGTGTCCCTTCACTTTGTGCCCGAAGGCGCTGCCTTGCGCGGTTTCCACGTGAACTGTGGCGCGCAACTTCCTTAAGCCTACCGCGACTAGATCTTTTCCATGGGGGCCATCCGCAGCAACAGGCGTTTTTCAGCCGACGCGAAGGCGACTTGCGCAATGGTGCGCTCCCCCGCTCCTTCGAGGCCGATGACCGTACCTTCACCCAAAGTTGCGTGACGGACGCGATCCCCCACGCGCACTTCCTCTGGGTTAAGCGTGTTTTTCGGAGCACTTGCGCCAGTTGGCCGTGAAACTGCAGTCCGCGCTGCGGGCGCGCCGCGTTTTCCGCCCAGGCCTCGGCCGGCAAGCGGGCCGCCATCACTACTACCGGTTCCGCCGCTGCGACCACCAAAGACGGGACCACCGTCATCATCACGGCGCGAGTATCCGTAGTCTGCGTAGTCTGAGCCATAGCCCCCAGACCCGCCCCCATAGGAGGAACCGTAACCGGAACCCGAGTAACCGCCATAGCCACCCGAACCGTATCCGGAACCACCGCCGTATCCACCGCGCAGGCGTTCCATCGAGGTCGAGGAGCGACGAATATCCAAGAGCTCGACGGGAATGTCATCCAAAAATCTCGAAGGAGGCATTTCCTGAGGTGCTCCCCACGCGCTTCGCACGGCCGCGCGCGTCAGGTAAAGCTGCTTGCGGGCGCGCGTGATGGCGACATAGGCCAAACGGCGCTCTTCTGCCAATTCTTCGGGGTCACCCAGCGAGCGTTGGTGCGGGAAAGTCCCATCCTCCATGCCGGTCACGAAGACGACCGGAAATTCCAGGCCCTTCGCGGTGTGAACCGTCATGAGCGTGACCTGCCCGCTTCCGCTTTCTTCCTCGGGAAGTTGATCCGAGTCAGCAACCAGGGCAACACGCTCAAGGAAGCCTGCCAAACCGACCTCGCCACTGGTCTGCACGTAGTCCAATGCAACCGCGTGTAATTCGGCAAGGTTTTCCACTCGCGAGGCGTCTTGCGGATCTTGGGAACGTCGCAAAGTCGCAAGATATCCCGTTCGGTCCAAGACTTCTTCGAGAATTTCTGCTGCGCTTGCACCGGCTTGTTCGGCGCGCCGCATGGCTTCGATCAGTCCCCAAAAATCACCAATCGCCGAGGCCGCGCGCGGACTCAGCCCGGCCACGCCCCCACGCGTGTCCTCAGTTTCTTCCTTGGGAAGTTCCGCCAAAGTCAGGCCGGTTCCTTCTGCTTCTCCGAGGCCTCGGCCCTGAGAAATCCAGCAATCCCGGGCGGCCGCGCCCATTGAAATCCCATAGCGATCACTGTGGGCAATGAGGTCGGCCTCAGCCTTGGCACCGATTCCGCGGCGAGGAGTATTGATAATCCGCCGCAACGCGACCGTATCATCGGGGTTTGAAATCACCTGAAGGTAGGCCAAAGCATCTTTAATTTCCGCGCGTTCGTAGAAGCGAGTACCCCCAACGACTCGGTAGGGAATACCTTGGCGAACCAGCAGTTCTTCGATTGCTCGCGATTGCGAGTTCGTCCTATAGAAGACGGCAATATCTGCCCAGCGGGTCCCGTCTGCCGACAGCTTTTCCATCTCTGAAACGATGAAACGCGCTTCATCGCGATCTGAATCCGCTGCGTCGACAGTGATCAGTGCGCCATCCCCCGACGCAGTCCACAGGTTCTTTGCGCGGCGGCCTTCATTTCGAGCAATGACAGCGTTGGCGGCGGACAAAATATTTTGGGTGGAGCGGTAGTTCTGCTCCAGCAAAATGGTTCGAGCACCCGGAAAATCCCGCTCGAATTCTTCGATATTGCGAA
>CALHID010000307.1 GCA_938030835.1 uncultured Actinomyces sp.
TGCGCTCGTGGCCGGAGTAGGTGTGGATAACGTACCAGTCACCGGGAGACATGTAGAGCTCACGGCGCAGCTTCTCGATGGGATCATCCTCGCTCGAGGCCGCTTCCGCAGCTGCTTCCTCGACGCCAGCAATCGCTTCGCCTTCTTCAAGAGCTTCCTTGCGCTCTTCGGGGGCGTCTTCAAGGCGCTCTTCGCGCTCATCCTCGCGCTGTGCAGCGGTCTCCAGCTCACCTTCGGGGGCGATTCCACCGTCAAAAGTATCGGGTTCCTGGCCCTCGATCTTGTCCTGGCTCACGGGTTTTCCTCCTATGGTTACCGCTTGCGCGGTGCTTCACGGCCGAGCCGTAGAAGAAACCCGCCTGCATTCCTGCGGGCGGGTCACGGTTTCAGCCAAATACGATGGCACTTAGTCTACCGAATAGGAAATCAAGAATTCCAGTGAAAGCCATAACTGCGGCAACAAACACAATCACGACGATGAAGTAGGTCCACGTCTCTGATCCGCTGGGATAAACAACTTTCTTCATCTCAGCGACAACCTGAGAGACGAAGATCACCATGCGCTTGAAGATATTCGGACGCTTTTCCTGGGTCTTCTCAGAGGAGGAGGCTTTACGAGAGCGCGTTGCACCGCTCTTTGTACGATCCGCCTTGGGCGATTCGTCACGGCGAGCCTGGGATCCGCTCATCGTTCCTCCAATAGTTCTGCACCTAAGTGGCAGGGCAGGCGGGACTCGAACCCACAACCGCCGGTTTTGGAGACCGGTGCGCTACCAATTGCGCCACTGCCCTACTGCAACTCTTTAAAAAGTGTTGCCTGGTTGAGTTTAGGGGAGAACGCGCCCCATGTCCAACTCATCCACGTGACAATCCCTCACAGAAGCTCAAATTGTGACTCAGACCAATAAATGACTGTGGCCATGTCACAATACTGATGTGGATACTCAATCAGCTTCGCGTATCTCAACGCGCTTCGCCAATATCACCCCATCTGCGACCCTTGCAGTCGACGCTAAGGCTAAGGCACTGAAGGCACAGGGGCGTCCCGTTGTTGGTTTCGGCGCCGGAGAGCCGGACTTTGCTACCCCCGATTACATTGTCGAGGCGGCGCTCGAAGCAGCACGCAACCCCGCGATGTACCGCTACACCCCGGCCTCGGGCCTTCCTGCACTCAAGGAAGCAATCGCCCACAAGACACTTCGCGATTCAGGTTACGAGGTCAGCCCCGACCAGGTTTTGGTGACCAACGGTGGAAAGCAGGCGGTTTTCCAGGCCTTCGCCTCGCTGCTCAACCCCGGAGACGAGGCCGTCCTCCCCACCCCCTACTGGACCACCTACCCCGAGGTCATCAAGCTCGCGGGCGCAACCCCGGTGGAAGTTTTCGCGGGTGCCGACCAGGACTACAAGGTCACCGTTGATCAGCTCGAGGCCGCGCGTACCCCTCACACCAAGCTTCTTCTTCTGTGCTCGCCCTCTAATCCGACAGGCGCTGTTTATACTCCCGCTGAGCTGACAGTCATCGGTCAGTGGGCACTCAAGCACGGCGTGTGGGTGATCACCGATGAGATCTACGAGCACCTGCTCTACGACGGCGCGCAGAGCACACACATCGTCAAGTTGGTCCCCGAACTTGCCGACCAGACCATCGTGTTGAACGGTGTCGCGAAGACCTATGCGATGACCGGTTGGCGTGTAGGCTGGATGATCGGTCCTCGCGACGTGATCCGTGCAGCAACTTCCTTCCAATCGCACCTAACGTCGAATGTCAACAACATTGCTCAGTGCGCAGCAATCGCCGCCCTCAATGGCCCATTGGATGTCGTTGAACACATGCGTCAGGCATTCGATCGTCGTCGCCAGACCATGGTGAAGATGCTCCGCGAAATCAACGGACTCCAAGTTCCCACACCGAAGGGCGCCTTCTACGCCTACCCCGCGGTCAAGGATCTTCTTGGTCGAGAGATTCGCGGAAAGGTTCCAACCACTTCCGCCGAATTGGCCGACCTAATCTTGGACGAGGTCGAGGTCGCAGTCGTTCCCGGCGAGGCCTTCGGCCCCTCTGGTTTCATTCGCCTGTCCTATGCCTTGGCAGACGAAGACCTTGTTGAGGGCGTGGGACGAATTCAGGAGCTTCTCTCCGAGGCTCGCTGACTCAGGGTTCCACTATGAAATCCCGCGCGGTAGGCGCATCGCTAGCCGTGCGGGATTTTTCTTACCCTTCGTCAAGTCACACCCCAATATCGCTACCCAAATGACGCCTTGAGCTGTCACAATTGACATATGGACCTTTCGACGCGGCGAACACACCTCGACCAACCCAATGGACACGTCCTTGTCGCCCACGGTTATGGCGAGCATTCGGGACGTTTTGAAGGGCTGGTCAATGCACTTCTCCAGGCTGGCTACGATGTGTCAACCTACGACCACTACGGTCATGGCACTTCCCCAGGTCCTCGCGCCCAGGTCGATGTCGGTCTACTGATCAAGGACCACATCAGCGCACGCCAAGAGGCCCTTCAGGATTCACGCTGCGATGAATTGATCCTCTTTGGACACTCGATGGGTGGTTTGATTACCGCTGCTTCTGCGCTGATCTACCGCAAGGATTTGCGCTGCATGGTCCTCACCGGGCCCGCTTTCATTCCACTCCCCCAACTTCCTATGCCGGTAGTTGGCGGCCTCGGTAAACTCGCTCGCTATCTGCCGGGAGTACAGGTTCCGGCGGCGCAGTCCACGCCCGAGCACTCCTTGCTTTCGCGAGATCCCAGCGTCCAAGAAGCTTTCGACGCCGATCCCCTCAACTATCACGGCGCTCCCCCGCTTCTGACGGCCTCGACCATGGTGATTCAGGGCAAGAAAGCACTTGATCATGCGGATCGTCTCACCTGCCCCACGTTGATTTTCCATGGCAGTGCTGATGAACTCACCTCACCGGAGGGCTCTGCAGAGTTTGTCAAGCGTGTACGCGATGTACATCCCGACGCAGATATTCACCTGCGCGTCATCGATGGGGCTTGCCACGAGGTTCTCAACGAGCCTGAGAAGGATATGGTCCTTCGTGATCTGATCCTGTGGCTCGAGAGGCACTGATGGCGCCGACGTCTATTCCCCGTCAGCCTTCTCTTACCGTTCCAGCGCCGACTCCCCCTGGGCGACGACCGCTGTCCACGCTCCCCAAAGCGCATCTTCACCTGCACTTCACAGGCGCAATGCGCCCACAGACGCTGGTGGATATGGCGCAGGAAAAAGGCACACGCCTTCCTCCGCACCTGTTGGACTTGGATCCCTTGACCGTGCCCGCGGACGCCCGCGGATGGTTCCGTTTCCAGCGTTCCTACGATGCCGCGCGAGCTTTGGTACGCACCGAGGCTGCGATGCGGCGGATCGTTGCCGAGGCCGCGGAAGATGATGCGGCCGAGGGCTCGCGTCGCCTCGAGATGCAGGTCGACCCCACGTCTTACGCGCCCTGGGTTGGCGGGATTACTCCCGCTTTGGAGATCATCATTGACGAGGCCATCGCCGCGGGGAAGCGCACGGGCGTTGAAGTTGCATTGATCGTTGCCGCCTCGCGAATTCGCCATCCCCTTGACGCGCGCACGCTTGCGCGTCTGGCGGTTCAGTATGCCGGTGATGGGCCCGGACAGGTTGTGGGCTTTGGTCTATCGAATGACGAGCGCATGGGCGACACCTCGGCTTTTGCGCCTTCCTTCCGCATTGCCCGCGAGGGCGGTTTGGCCTCGGTTCCTCATGGCGGTGAGCTTTTGGGACCCGAATCGGTGATGAATGTTGTTTCAGCCCTGCACCCGACGCGTTTGGGGCACGGCGTGCGCACCAGTGAAGATCCCGATTTGTTGCGGCGTTTGATTGACGCAGATATTTCTTTCGAAGTGTGTCCGACCTCGAATATTCACCTGGGGGTCTTCCCAGATTTCGCGTCGGTTCCGCTCATGCGCTTTATCGAGGCCGGCGCGCGCGTTGCTCTTTCGGCTGACGACCCCTTGTTGTTCCATTCGCGTGTGGTTGCCCAGTACGAGGCCGCGCGTGATGTTTTCGGGCTTTCTGACGTTCAGCTGGCAGATTTGGCCCGTCAATCGATTGATGCGTCTTTGGCTAGCGAGGCCTCGAAACGCGTGTGGAAAGCGGAAATCGATCAGTGGCTCGCGGCCCCACCCGCGGTCTAAGCATCTCTCTTCACCAATAGTGCACGCGTGCACTATCATGCACTTATGACGCGTTTTAATCGGGAGGACGCACCATTGCTTGTGCGCGACGCACGCACTGACGCCTCCCTTACACAGGCTGAACTAGCGGGGATGACCGGGATGAGCCAGTCGACCCTCGCACAAATCGAGGCTGGGAAACGTGCTGTATCCGCCGAGCTTTTAGAGAAAATTCTTCGCGCTGCCGACTACCGTCCTTCCGTGCCGCTAGCCCGCAACGCGTCCTCCATTAGCCGCTATGCCATGAAACGGGGCCTCGATTCCCTCCGCGTTTTTGGTTCCGTCGCTCAGGGAACGGACGGCTTTGAATCAGATATTGATCTGATCGGTACTCCCACCCGTGAGCTGTCACTGTTCGAACTGGCAGATATCGCCTCGTACACAAGCGAACTCACGGGATTTCCTACCGAAGTCCACGCGGATACACAAGTACCCGAGGCCCTGCGGAACATCATTGACGAGGCGGTGCCGCTGTGAGCGGGCCTGCGTCTTTCACGCCTCGACCACGCGCGTCAAAGAGACATACGCCCAGCTTCGACGTCGATAACTTCTTACGTGAACTTGATGTCATCACCCGACGCGTCGAACGGGTTGCTGGTGTCTCTGCCGAGGCCTTCAACGCCGATTGCCCCGAATACGACTCGGCGTGCATGGTGATTATCCGGCTGGCCGGTTTCCTGGAGCGTGAGGAATACGCGCCATACATGGATACCCTCACTTCAGTCGAGAAGCGCGCGCTGCGGACGACTCGGAACATCGCGGCGCATTCGGGGTACCAAAGCATGGATGACAAACTTCTGTGGACGGCCGTTACCCGCAATGTTCCCGATATGATCGAACGCCTACGCACCGCGCTTCAGGCAGATAGATAGCAGCCTCGCGGGTAAATAATTCGCCTATT